>CAZKWW010000022.1:0-9701 GCA_964556635.1 uncultured Candidatus Ruthturnera sp. | reverse complement strand
AGTTGCGGTAAATTTTACTAGTGAGTTGCTAAGCTCCATTAAAGCGGCGATGGCCGTGTTAAAAGAGTGTCTGCGTGACATGTCGTCTGTAATCTTTCCTAAGGTTTGGTGGGTTTTTTGACGAACAGCTTTTTGTTCTTTGTTTAACGAGTCTAATAAAAGCTCACCAATGTTGTTTGATTTGGCGTCTTCAATAAAGCCACCCACCAAGCGGTAGATTTTGTTGACAAAACGATAAGAGCCTTCTAAGCCAGAATCACTCCACTCGAGGTCTTGTGTTGGCGGTGCGGCAAATAAAATAAACAGCCTTACTGTGTCGGCACCATATTTGGCGATCATTTCTTGCGGATCAACTGTATTGCCTTTAGACTTGCTCATCTTGGCACCATCTTTTAGCACCATGCCTTGTGTCAGTAGATTTTTAAAAGGCTCATCGTTGTTAATAAGACCTTCATCACGTAATAATTTGTTAAAAAATCGTGCATAAAGTAGGTGCAAAATTGCGTGCTCAATACCGCCAATATATTGGTCTACACCTTCTTTTAACCAATAGTCGGCGCGCTCATCCAGCATCGCATTGTCATTGTCTTTACAAGTGTAGCGTGCAAAATACCAAGACGACTCGAAGAAAGTGTCAAACGTGTCAGTTTCGCGCTGTGCCTTACCGCCACAATTTGGGCAAGTGGCTTCATAAAATTCTGGCATTTTTTTAATAGGAGAGCCTACCCCATCAAAAGCCACTTCTTCAGGCAAAGTAACAGGTAAATCTTTTTCTGGTACTGCAACCGAGCCACAACTTGGACAGTTGATAATTGGAATAGGGCAGCCCCAATAGCGCTGTCGAGAAACGCCCCAGTCACGCAGACGATAGTTGGTTTGTTTTTCGCCTAATTGCTTGTTGCTTAACTTACTTGCAATCGCCTCGAAAGCTTGGTCGAAGTCCAAGTCGTTAAATTCACCCGAGTTAAACAATACGCCTTTGTCTGTAAATGCACCTTTTTCAAGGTCTAGTTCGCCGTCGACTGGCTTGATAACGCCTTTGGTGTCAATGTTGTATTTTTTAGCAAAATCATAGTCGCGTTCATCGTGTGCCGGCACACTCATCACCGCACCCGTGCCGTAACCCATCAGTACAAAATTAGCAATCCAGATTGGTACAGTTTCTCCGGTAATTGGGTGGATGCATTTAAGACCAGAATCCATGCCTTTTTTCTCCATGGTTTCCATAGCGGCTTCAGTGGTTTCCATGGTTCTGCACTCTTCAATGAAATCTTGAACGGCTTTATCATTTTTACCGGCTTTTAGTGCGAGCGGGTGTTCAGCGGCAACCGCTAAATAGGTTACACCCATTAGTGTGTCTGGTCGTGTGGTGTAGACTCTAAGTGGCTCATCACCCTGCCTGGTAAAGTCGATTTCCAGGCCAACAGATTTTCCAATCCAGTTTTTTTGCATGGTTTTGACCGCATCTGGCCAGCCTTCTAGTTTGTCTAGATCAGCTAAAAGCTCTTCTGCATAGTCGGTAATGCGCATAAACCATTGCGAAATTTCTTTCTTTTCAATCAGTGCATCTGAACGCCAACCACGCCCGTCAATCACTTGTTCATTGGCCAATACGGTTTGATCGACCGGATCCCAGTTAACAATGGCGTCTTTCTTATACACCAAACCTTTTTCAAATAATTTAACAAATAGCCACTGCTCCCAGCGGTAATATTTAGGGTGACAAGTGGCAACCTCACGAGACCAGTCATAGCCAAAACCAAGCTCAATCAGCTGATTTTTCATGTAATTAATGTTTTCGTAAGTCCAATTGGCTGGCGGCACTTTGTTTTTTAGTGCGGCATTTTCAGCGGGCAAGCCAAAAGCGTCCCAGCCAATCGGCTGCATAACGTTTTTACCTTGCATTTTTTGATAACGAGAAATAACATCGCCAATTGAGTAGTTACGCACATGGCCCATATGCAAACGACCTGAAGGATAGGGAAACATAGAAAGACAGTAGTATTTTTCTTTGCTAGTGTCTTCAACAACTTGGAACGACCGATTGTCCAGCCAATATTGTTGTGCTTGCGCCTCAATGGTTTGAGCGTTGTATTCTGAATTCATAAGATTTTTTTATTTATCTGTGTCGATATCGCATTGTGATATCGCTGAGTTAAGCGCCAAAGTGCCAACCAACTCATTGACGTTATTCAATTTATTGTCGATCAGGTATTGACTAATGCCATCGTTAATTTTGTTACACACCAGCGGATCATAAAATAGCGAAGTGCCAATGCCAACAGCATCAGCGCCAGCAATAATAAATTCTAACGCATCATTGACCGTGGTGATGCCGCCTTGACCGATAATCGGCACGTTGTGATGTTTGCTTACTTGATAGACCTGATGTACTTTTAGTAGTGCAATGGGTTTGATGGCAGGACCAGACAAACCGCCTTGGTTGTTGCCAATGGTCGGTGTACGAGTTTGTGTATCAATCGCCATCCCCATTAGCGTATTAATCACCGCTAAGCCATCGGTGCCTGCATCAATGCAGCGCTGCGCACTATGAGCGATATCGGTTTGGTTCGGAGACAGTTTAGTGATTAAAGGTTTGTTTGTATTTTGACGGCAAATCTCAACCACACGATAGGACATATCTGGGTCGTTGCCAAAAGCAACACCACCTTCTTTAACGTTCGGACAAGAGATATTGATTTCAATGGCATCAATATCCGTGTCATCAAAGCGCTTGGCGATTTCACCATAATCCTCAACTGACGAGCCTGAAATGTTAATAATAAACCGGGTTTCAGTTTTGTCTAAATTTGGCATGATGTTGTTAATCACTGCATCGGCGCCAGGATTTTGCAAGCCAATGGCATTAATCATGCCACTAGGGGTTTCTGTCACCCTGTGCGGAATATTGCCTAAACGAGGCTCTAAAGTGGTTCCTTTAAGGCAAATCGCACCCACATCTTGGTTAGAAAACCCTTGAATGCGAGTATACTCTTCCCCAAAGCCAACACAGCCGGAAAGTAAAACAATCGGCGAATCTAGTGACATCCCACAGAATTTGGTTTTTAAGTTCTTGTGCATGAGCGTCATTATACGTTATCAACGTTAATCATCCAATCTCTTGGGCTAAAATAGAGCACAATACAAACCACCCATAACACAATGAAAGGACTCTTTATTTCTGGCAGCTCTACCGATGTTGGCAAAACATTTATTGGCGTCCACATTATTAAAGCGCTAAATACTAAATATAAGGTTGTAGCACGAAAACCTATTGAGAGTGATTGCCTTAAAACAGCCGATGGGCTAACACCAAAAGACTCGAAACTGTTAAATGACGCCTGTATAAATCCAGAGCCGATTGAGGCAGTGTGTAGGTTTCAATTTGAGGCTTGTGTGAGTGGCGAAAAGGCCAGCGCCGAACAAGGCAGGGTCATTACGCTGAACGATCTTGTTGATGCCTCACAGCCTGTGAGGGCGTCAGACTTTGTTGTTATTGAGGGTGCTGGCGGGCTTTATTCTCCAATTGCAGAACAACTGCTTAATGCAGATTTGGCGTCAGCACTCGGGTTGCCTGTGGTGATTGTGGTTAAAGATGAACTTGGTGCGATTAATCAGGCATTGCTCAGTTTGCGCGCAGCTAAGGAGTGCAATCTTGATGTGGCTATGTTGGTTTTAAACCAAATGAATGAGAATGATTTAGACAATGCGCAAGCAATTAGGCGTTATACAGAAGCTAAGGTGGTGGTTTTTAACAAAGACAATCGGAGTGATTTTGCCAAGACGACACTTGATTTAGTCAAGTAATGTGAGATTGGGTTTTTGCTTATTATTCTGCTCAGGTTCTTTGGCATCTGTTTCAAAAAACATGCCTTCACCATTTTCACCTGCGTAGATAGTCAATATAGCATCAATGGGTACACTAATGGTTTGAGATTGCCCATCAAACCGCGCCTTGAATGAAACAGTCTCGTTGTTAATCACCAAAGCGCTGGTCGCTTCGTTGGCAATGTTAAGTACAATTTTCCCTTGCTGGATATAAGGACTAGGAACCACAACACCCGCTTTTGAACAATCAACTAAGATGTGTGGCGTTAGCCCCGAATCTTCCATCCATTGGTGATAGGCGCGAATAAGGTAAGGCGCTACCGAAACGACTGCCATAGGAGTTAATTGTTGTATTCTTTCTCGCAGTCAGTTAAGCTTTCTTTAAAGCTTTCTTTGCTAAACAGTCGGTTAGCATAGGCGTGGATTGGCTTGGCTTTTGCGCCTAAGTCAATCTCGAGTTTTTTAAGTCGCCATAATAGAGGCGCTAAACAAGCATCAACAATTGTCATGTCGTCGCTCTTAAAATAAGGTTGATAAGCAAATAAAGGAATCAGCTCAATAAGGTTGCTCGATAAAACTTTTCTTGCTTCATTGGCTTCTTTTTTACTACCAGTTTGAATGGTGTTTGCTAACTCATACCAACAACCCGCAGCTCGAGTAAATCTAAAGATTAATAAGCGTTTTTCTGCTTTTTCGATGGGGTCAACCGGCAACAAAGGTGGGAACGGGAAGCGCTCATCTAAGTATTCAGTAATAACCGATAAGTCATATAAAACCATGCCGCGATCAAACAAAGTCGGTAAAGATTGACAAGGGTTAAGCTCTAAAATTTCTTCAGGCATTTGATCAACTTTTAAGTTAACCACTTCTCTTTCAATGTTTTTTTCCGCCATAATGAAACGCACTACGTGTGATTCCATCTCCTCGGCAGAGGCATAAAGTGTGGTTGAAGCCGGATTGGGTTTGGTTAGCATGGTCATTGTCCTTAAAAAATAAAAAACAGCACCCCTTTAAAAGAGGCGCTGTTAAGTGTATTAACTAATTGTATCAGAAATTAGTGGCTAATTAGTCTTTAGCGCGCCATTTGCCATATTTCACGTCTTTCCAATATTCTTTTTTCAGTAAATAAGAAAGGATGAACAAGATAAACAAAAAGCCCATTACTTTATAACCTAAATCAACGCGTACCAGTTTTGCAGGCTCGCCAACATAATCTAGGAAGTTGGTAATATCTCTAACATCTTGATCAAAGTCTTCTGCTGATTTGTTTTGCTTAAGCTCCCATAAAACATCTGGCATAGAAGCGTTGATTAAAATCTTGTTATTCACACCAAATGGTCGAGAATCATCTTTGTAAAAGCCGTGTAAGTAAGTGTAAATCCAGTCTACACCTTTAGAGCGTGCCACAAGTGACAAGTCTGGCGGCGTTGTGCCAAACCATTTTACCGCACCCTCTTCAGACATTGAAGAGGTAACCGTGTCTCCAATTTTTTCACCGTTAAACATTAGATTTTTTTCAACGTCAGCATCAGAAATACCCAAGTCTTTACCAATGCGATTATAGCGCATGAGCTCGATCGAGTGACAGCCTGAACAGTAGTTCATAAACAAACTGGCACCGTTTTGTAGTGATTTTTGATCATTAATATCCGTGTTTGCAGGATCTAGAGCTACTCCGGAGCCGGCGGCTAAAACGTTAAGTGAAATAGCTAAACCAGCTAAAACAGATGTTGTTGTTTTTAATAGTCTTTTCATTAGTTTACTCCGTTACTCGTGCAGGCACTTCTTTGGTTTTACCGATAGAGGTAAACCATGGCATTAAAATAAAGAAGCCAAAGTAAGCCACTGTAAAGATTCTTGCCAATAGTGCGTTAAGTTCTGTTACTGGCTGCATACCTAACCAACCAAGCACAATAAAGCTAATAACAAAAATAGCCAGTGCCGCTTTATAAGGCCACGAACGGTAGCGAATTGATTTTACTTTCGAGCGGTCTAACCACGGCAGCGCTAATAAAATCAATAAGGCTGCAAACATACCGACCACACCTGGGAATTGAGAACCAAACATTGGCGGAATTGCTCTTAATACCGAGTAGAAAGGTGTTAAGTACCATAGTGGCGCAATATGATCAGGTGTTTTAAGAGGGTTGGCCTCTACAAAGTTTGCGTGCTCTAAGAAGTAGCCGTTCATTGCCGGTGCAAAAAAGACAACTGCTGAGAAAATCATTAAGAATACCACCACACCAACAATATCTTTAACGCTGTAGTATGGGTGGAAAGGAATACCATCTTTTGGAATACCGTCTTTGTCTTTGTTCTTTTTAATTTCTACGCCATCAGGGTTGTTTGAACCAACCGTATGTAGAGCAACAATATGTAGGAATACCAGTACCACCAGGATTAGCGGCAGTGCAATAACATGTAGCGAGAAGAAACGATTAAGCGCTGGATCGCCAACAGCGTAGTCACCTAAAATCCACACCAGTAGGTCTGGGCCGATAACTGGCACTGAGCCAAATAATGAAATGATCACTTGTGCGCCCCAGTATGACATCTGACCCCACGGTAATACGTAACCCATAAAGGCTTCAGCCATTAGTGCAATATAAAGAACCATGCCTAGAATCCAAATAAGTTCACGTGGCGCCTTGTAAGAACCGTACAATAATCCACGATACATGTGCAGGTAGATTACAACGAAGAATGCCGACGCGCCTGTCGAATGAAGATAGCGAATCAACCACCCCCAATCTACATCACGCATAATGTATTCAACAGAGGTGAATGCATTGGCTGCATCTGGCTTAAAGTGCATGGTTAAGAAGATACCTGTTACGATTTGCATAACCAGAACCAGCATCGCTAAAGAGCCGAAGAAATACCAGAAATTAAAGTTTCTAGGTGTGTAGTATTCAGCTAAGTGTTCGTTCCAAACTTTGGTTAGTGGAAATCTTTGGTCAATCCAACTTTTATTGTTATCCATAATTTCCTCCTAAGATGCTTTTGGATCAACGCCAACTCTAATTAATGAGTCAGACACAAAATGATATGGCGGCACTACTAAATTGGTCGGTGCCGGAACGCCTGCGTAAACACGGCCAGCTAAGTCAAACTTAGAGCCATGACATGGGCAGTAGAAGCCACCTTTCCAAGAGTCGCCACCCAAGTCAGCCGCACCTAATTCTGGGCGATAAGTCGGTGAACAGCCTAAGTGTGTACAAACACCAACCATAACGGCGATCTCAGCTTTAATTGCACGATGGCTTTGTGTAATGTAGGCGGGTTGCTGACTCTTTGAGTCTTTTGTGCCATCTTTGTCTGCCAGGTCTTCGTCTGTAAACATTTCCAGATTGGCAAGCGTAGTGGTGTCGCGTTTAAAAATCCAAACTGGCTTTTTACGCCAAAGCACACGAACTAGTTGTCCTGGCTCTAATTTGCTAATATCAACATCAACCGGTGCGCCAGCAGCTTTTGCTCTTGCTGAAGGCATCCATGATGATAAAAATGGCCATGCTACAAAGCCAACGCCGACGGCACCAACAACGCTTGTGGCGTTGGTTAGAAAACGTCTTTTTTTGAGGTCTATTTCTTGTCCTGACATAAGATTACTGTCCCTTGAGTGTGAATAGGTTTAAATAAAAACCCGATAATTATAATGTATATCAGCTTTGTATAATAGTTAATTGTTCTAATATTGTTTTAAATCAATTTTAATAATGACTTTTTGTGTGTCTGATAGAGCTTCAAAGTCCTTGAGAATGTCAAGCAACAAATCATGTTGTTTTTGGGCACGGAAAGCTAGCGCTTGGTCGTGAGTAACAAAGGTAGCTGTATTGTCCTTTAGGGCACACAATGAGAGTTTTTTTAAATCTTTAGGCAGTCTTTCAAATAACTGATCATTTAGCTGGTTAAACATTCTTGCTTGGGCAAACAACGCGCCTAGTTTTCCCTTGGGTTCAAAGTTTGACAAATTGGTTGTGTTGTTTTTTTTCGAAGCCATACCCTTGCTACTTTAGATATTATCACCTAAATTCATAAAATGACCTTGTAAAGGGCTGTCTGTATCATAACATCTGTGCGAAAATAGAGCCATTTTTAAAATTACGTTTTATTTCTATTAATGAGCATTATAAATAAAGTTGTTGCTAAGATTGTTGGCTCTCGCAATGACCGCCTAATAAAAAAACTTTTCAAAGTTGTTGATCAAATTAACACACTAGAAGCCGACTTACAAAATCTAAGCGATAAAGAGCTTGGTGCTAAAACACAGTTTTTTAAACAACAGCTAGAACAACAAGCCACTTTAGACTCCCTACTGCCAGAGGCTTTTGCGGTTATTCGAGAGGCTAGTGTCAGGGTTCTTGGTTTAAGACATCATGACGTACAAATGATTGGCGGTATGGTGCTTAACGACGGCAACATTGCAGAAATGGGTACTGGTGAGGGTAAAACATTGGTGGCCACTTTACCGGCCTACTTGAATGCGCTGGGCGGCGCAGGCGTTCACGTGGTTACAGTGAACGATTACTTGGCTGCTCGTGATGCGCAGTGGATGGGCAAGGTATTTAATTTTTTAGGCCTTAGTGTTGGTATTGTTACTTCCAGTATGCCACCAGAAGACAAACAAGCCGCTTATGCGTGCGATATTGTTTATGCAACAAATAATGAATTGGGTTTTGATTATTTAAGAGACAACATGGCCTTTACTACCGATCAAAAAGTGCAGCGCGAGCTAAACTTTGCGATTATTGATGAGGTTGACTCTATCTTAATTGACGAAGCCAGAACACCGCTGATTATCTCAGGCCCTGCTGACGACTATTCAGCAATTTATCAAGCGATCAACCAAATGATCCCTCACTTTAGTAAGCAAACAGAAAGTGGTGAAGGCAAAGAAGTTGTGGTCGAAGAAGCGGGGGATTACACGGTTGACGAAAAACACAAACAAGTGTTTTTAACAGATGATGGTCATGCTAAAGCAGAAGACATGTTGATTAGTGCAGGCGCCTTGCCTGAAGGTGCGAGCCTGTACGATGCTAGCAATATTTTATTGATGCAGCATATTAGTTCAGCGCTACGCGCCCATGTTTTGTTTCATAAGGACGATCATTACATTGTGGACGGCGACGAAATAGTCATTGTTGATGAGTTTACTGGCAGAACCATGCCAGGGCGTCGTTGGTCAGAAGGCCTTCATCAGGCAATCGAAGCCAAAGAAGGTGTAAGCATTAAAAAAGAAAACCAAACACTGGCCTCTATTACTTTTCAAAATTATTTTAGGCTTTATAACAAACTTTCAGGTATGACCGGTACGGCCGATACCGAGGCAGTGGAGTTCCAAGACATTTATGGCTTAGAAACAGTGGTTGTGCCACCAAACAAGCTATCATCAAGAGACGACATGTCAGACCAGATTTACCTGACTTTAGGTGAGAAGCTAGAAGCGATTGCTTTAGATGTGGAAAACTGTCAAAAAACCGGTCAGCCAGTTTTGGTAGGTACTAGCAGCATTGAAAACTCTGAGTCTATTTCTGCTTTGCTTAAACAAAAGAAAATCAAGCATGAGGTTTTAAATGCTAAGCAACATGAGCGTGAGGCTCAAATTATTGCCAATGCTGGTTCGATTGGTGCGGTAACCATTGCTACTAATATGGCAGGCCGAGGTACAGATATTGTACTGGGTGGTAAATTAGTTGAAGATGCAAGTGACAAGCAAAAAACAGCTTGGCAAGCCCAGCATGAGGCAGTGATTGCTGCTGGCGGTTTGCATATTGTGGGCACCGAACGCAATGAGTCTCGCCGTGTAGACAATCAGTTACGAGGTCGTTCTGGCCGTCAAGGAGACCCTGGTAAAACAAAGTTTTATCTTAGCC
>CAZKWW010000021.1:0-9745 GCA_964556635.1 uncultured Candidatus Ruthturnera sp. | reverse complement strand
AGTTGTTTAATGATCTTATTCATCAATATAAAAATGAATATCACATAACTAAAATTGATCTGCCAGGTCATGGACGAAGTGATGAAGTTGCTGGTGGCATTACCGAATGGTGTGATGAAATTATCAAAATACTGCCAGATAATCCAATCTTACTAGGCTGGTCATTGGGTGGGCTGCTGGCGATTAATATCGCTACCAAAATTAAAATATCCAAACTTATTTTGGTAGCCTCTACACCTAGATTTGTGAGATCAGACTATTGGTCGTACGGCATTGATGAGAATAATTTCCGTCAGTTTTCTGATGCACTACAACTAAATCTCACAAAAGGTTTAAAGCGATTTGTCAGCTTACAAACTCAAGATAAAAATCAATTAAAAGCCTTAAACCAATCAATCGAAAAATTTCCTGCATCAACAAAAGCACTCAATCAAGGATTGGAGATTCTCCTAACTACTGACTTAGTAGATGAATTTAACCAATTAAAAATACCAAAAAAAGTGATTTTAGGTAATCATGACACATTGGTTCCTTATCAAATCAGCAATTGGTATGATAAGGCTAAATTAAAAACGCAAGCGTTAAACACGGGTCACTTACCTTTTTTACATAATGATTTCACGCTATGAATAAATCTATTGCACCAATACTCTTAAGTGTTTTTAGTTTTTTTTGGATAGTGCTTGCCATTAATCCACTTTATCGAGACATCTGGGTTGCTGAAAATATCATTCTGGTTATTTGCCTTATTTATGTAATCTCAACCTACAAGTCATCTCCCTTTACCAACACCTCATACTGGCTAATTTTTTTATTTTGTATCATGCAAACCATTGGTGCCCACTATACCTATGCAGAGGTCCCTTTTGGATTTTGGATGGCAGACTTATTAGACATTCAACGTAACCACTACGATCGATTGGTGCATTTTGCTTTTGGATTTTTACTGGTATTGCCATTCAAAGAGTTTATCAATCGAACAGTCAAATTTTCCAATCACTTTATAGAAATTTTTATATTAGTCTTGATATTCTTTGGCATTAGTGGCTTTTATGAAATACTTGAATGGCTCTATGCAATCTTTTATGAACAGCAACAATCTCCACATGCAACAGCGGATTCATTTCTTGGATCGCAAGGTGATATTTGGGATGCCGAAAAAGACATGCTCCTTGCTGGTCTTGGGGCTTGGTTATATTTACTCTTTTTTACCCCAAAGACTCAGCAATAAGCTTACTTAATCTTAACTTCGATTTGCTTAGGTGTAACTTTAGCCACTTTAGTAATAGTTAAGCTTAAAACACCGTCAACAAACTCAGCTTTGATATTGGTTGTTTTAACGGTTTGAGGTAAAGTAAAACTTCTAACAAAAGAACCGTATGTACGCTCAACACGGTGTCTTTTTGTATCCTCAGTTTCAACGTTTTTCTCACCCTTAATGGTTAAAACATTATTATCAATAGTTACATGCACATCATCCTTATGCACACCAGGTAATTCAGCCCTAACCATGTAAGACTTGTCGTCCTCTTCAATATCAACTGCAGGCATCCAATCACCCTTTTCGAACTCACCTAAAGGGTGGTCAAAATGCTCAAACATTTCATCCATTTCAGCAAATGGGCGCATTAATGTTAGACTCATCACAACCTCCTTTTTTTTATTTACACAACTACCTCACTTCTATAGTACACCTCTTTTTATCTACATGATGATGATTTGAGTATAATTCAAGCATATTAGTCTTTTAGTGAGGGATTCTGATGACAGTTTTAGTCGGTGTAATTATGGGGTCAAAATCTGATTGGCCAACCATGAAGCATGCAGTAGAGATGTTGGAAGAATTTGGCGTGCCACATGAAGTGGAAGTGGTGTCTGCACATCGCACACCAGACAAAATGTTTGACTACGCTTCTAGTGCTCAATCTCGAGGTTTAAAAGTGATTATTGCTGGCGCTGGTGGCGCTGCACACTTGCCCGGCATGGTAGCTGCTAAAACCATTGTGCCGGTACTTGGCGTACCTGTTCAATCACGTGCGCTTAGCGGGCAAGATTCACTTCTGTCAATTGCACAAATGCCAGGTGGTATTCCTGTTGGAACACTGGCCATTGGTGAAGCAGGCGCAAAAAATGCTGGTATTTTAGCAGCACAAATTGTTGCTAATGAAGATGCGGAAGTTCGCGAAAAGGTGGCTACATTTAGAGCCAAGCAAACGCAAGACGTTTTAGACAACTCCAACCCAGTCAGTTAATGAAAATTGGTGTTTTAGGCGCTGGCCAACTCGGCAGAATGCTGGCAATCTCTGGTTATCCGTTAAATCATCAATTTGGTTTTTCAGGTAATTCTAATGACGAGCCCTCAGCCCTTTTAGGGCATATGTTTGCTTTAGAAGGCAACAAAGACAATATTGAGTCTTTAGTTGCTTTTGCTGATGTTATTACTTATGAAAGTGAGAATACTAACGTTGAAGCAGTTAAAGAAATTAGTAAAAATACGCCAGTTTATCCAGGCGAGAAGTCTCTTTACATCACACAACATCGTGGCCGTGAAAAAGCTCTATTTGATCATTTAGTCTCTGATGGCTCTGTAGGCAGTTAAACATTCCTTGTGCGCCGTATCAAATGGTGAATTCTGAACAAGACTTAGTTGAAGCAGTAAACAAAATTGGCTTACCGGCTATTTTAAAAACCGCCACCGAAGGTTACGATGGCAAGGGTCAGTTCTTAATGCAAGATGCAATTCAAATTACTGAGGCTTGGCAAAGTATGAACGGCGTAGAGTCAATCCTGGAAGGATTCGTAAATTTCAAACGTGAATTATCACTCATTGCCGTACGTGGTATTGATAACGATCATCGCTATTATCCATTGGTTGAAAACACGCACCATGATGGCATTTTAAGACTAACCATTGCCCCTGCCCAGGACATCGACCCAGCAGTACAAGCAACAGCTGAGCACTACATGCAAACCTTGCTTGATGAAATGGATCATGTGGGTGTGTTGACGATCGAACTGTTTGAAACTGAAGATGGCTTGGTGGTTAATGAAATGGCACCACGAGTACACAACTCTGGGCATTGGAGTATTGAAGGTGCTAACACCTCTCAGTTTGAAAACCATGTGCGTGCCATCACAGGCATGTCATTGGGCGATACCACGCCCACACACAACTTTAGTGCTATGGTGAATATTATTAGTGAAATCGGGCCAACCGATATTGTGCTCAACATGCCTAATGCACACTTGCACTTATACGACAAATCAGAACGTGCTGATCGAAAACTGGGACATATTAATATTACTGCGAATTCGCAAGCTGAACTAGACGAAGGCATTAAAAAACTAAAAGACTTCTTGCCTTAATCTTTATTAATTGCTTTAAACTGCTCCGCTAATCCAGTTTCTAATTGATAAGCCTCCTTTTCGCTAATAGGTTTATCACGCAGATGCTGTATCACATGAATCATCTCATGACAAAAAGCAGTAATGAATTGATCTGTTGTTAGGTCTTTTTCAATATCGATATAAAATTTGCCGCTACCTTCATGATCTGTCCACGCCTGGGCGTGTTCCACATCCTGAATCTTTAAATCTATATCAACTGGTTTTTTAATTAAAAGCGCTTTAGAACAAAAGCTGTAAAGCACTTTGGCTAATTGCCTTTGAGATTTTGTGCCGCCTTCAATATAGATCACACCCCAAAACGCTTATCCAAATAAGCCATGATGTCAGACGATTCATACATCCAAGTGATTTCACTGCCTTCTTTAACTCTTAGACATGGCACCTTGACTTCACCACCGCCAGTCAATAACTCAGCGCGAAACTGACCCGCTTGAGCATTACGAGTTTCTATTGGTAAATTAAGACGCTTGATAGTACGGCGTGTTTTGATACAAAATGGACAAGCGTAAAATTGATACAATTTTAAAGATTCAACTTGCTTGTCAACTTCAGCCTGCGCTGATTCGCTACGCTTGAGTTTTTTTGGTGAAAATACCCAGTCAATAAAGACAATAATTCGGCCTAAACCTTCTCTAAAAGCTTTTAATAATAATTTCATTGTTCCTCTCTTGCCGTGTAGGCTGTTAATGTATTTTCTAATAAAGTCGCAATGGTCATTGGCCCGACACCGCCAGGCACTGGCGTAATCCATGCAGCCTTTTGTTGTGCTGAATCAAAATCCACATCACCCACTAAACTGCCATCATCTAGGCGGTTAATACCAACATCAATCACAATTACACCTTCTTTGATCCAATCGCCTTTAATCATTTTTGGAATGCCAACTGCCGCTACTACGATATCAGCTTGTTTGACTTTACTGGATAAATCTTGAGTTTTACTATTACAAATAGTTACAGTTGCTCTCGCATTCAAAAGCTCCATCGCCATTGGCCGGCCAACAATATTGGATGCGCCTACGACGACGCAATCTTTGCCTACTAAATCAATTCCTGTGGTGGCTAGCATGGCCATCACCCCTTTGGGTGTGCATGGGCGTAAATACGCTTTATTTTGCATGAGCTTGCCAATATTTTCACTATGGAAACCATCAACATCTTTATTAGGATTAATCGCCTCAATCACTTGATTGGCATCTAGATGGCTTGGTAGTGGCAACTGCACCAAAATACCATCAATTTTGTTATCATTATTAAGACGCTCAACTTCAGCTAATAACTCTGCTTGAGTAATATTAGCAGGCTTGTTAATCTTTTCAGAATAAAAACCAACTTCCTTGCAAGCGTTATCTTTGTTGCGCACATATACCGCAGAAGCAGGATCATCACCCACTAAAATAACCGCCAAACCTGGTTTACGATTAAGTTTAGCTACTTGTTCAGCAATACTGGCTCTTAATTTTTTTGCAATTTGCTTGCCATCAATAATCATTTGAGCGCCTCTCTGACTTTTTCTAAATCGTCTTGTGTATCCACACCAAAACCTGTTGCCTCGCAAGCAGATGCCACATGAATATCAAAGCCCTCGTTTAACACAGTGAGCTGTTCTAGTTTTTCGACTTGTTCATAAGCTGAGCTGTTCATGGTTAAATACTGTTTAACAAAACCTGATCGATACGCATAAATACCAATATGTTTAAAACATAAAGAAGCGTCAAAATCAGCCTCCTCTCTAAAAGCAGGAATGGGTGAGCGCGAAAAATACAAGGCCTTACCAAGCTTATCAAATACAACTTTGACGCAATTCGGATCTAGATATTGGTTTTTATCCATCACGTTTTCACATAAAGTTGCCATTTGCATTTTGCTATTGGCTAGGTTATTGGCTACTTGCTCAATCACATTAGCACTTAGCATTGGCTCATCACCTTGAACATTAACAACAATCTCGTCATCATTAATCGATAACTTATCTAACACTTCTGCAATGCGTGAAGTGCCTGATGTGTGGTGGTCGCCTGTCATACAAGTGATTGCGCCAAAATCATTGGCAATGGTTTCAATGCGGGCGTCGTCTGTGGCAATAATCACACGAGAGGCGCCACTTTTAACAGCGTTTTCATAAGTGTGTTGAATGAGTGGCTTGCCATGAATATCTTGCAATAATTTTGCATTCAGACGAGTGGATGCATAACGTGCAGGAATGATAACGGAAAAATCCATCAGCTTATTTTTCGTGCCTCTTCAATTAATAAAACAGGAATGCCGTCATTAATAGGGTAAGCCAAGCCGCTGGTTTCACAAACTAATTCATCACCTACTTGTTTAAGTGGTGCTTTGCTTTTTGGACAAACTAGCAATTTAAGTAAGGCTTCATCAATCATAATTTATTTGTTAATTCAGTCAAAAAATCGTCGCTTAATTCAGCTTCAACATGCAAATACCACATTTGTTCTGTCGCGAACTCCCTACATTTTACACAATCCTTAGCGGTCATAAGAATAGGATAATTATCGTCAAAAACAAGATCCGACTGAGTGAATGCATGATGATCAGCAAAACTGTGTGTCTTTACCTTGACGCCAAGTTGAGTCAAAGTATCAAAAAATCGCTGCGGATAACCAATGCCTGCTACGCCATGGCAAGTTTGTTGATTAAAATAATCTAGTGGTTGCTCTTCATTCGTAGCGACATTAATAAATACCAAAGGCTTTAATACAGAAGTCACTTCACCTGCATGCTCTGCACCATTATTAATAACAAAATCAACCGTTTTTAACCTTGATACTGATTCTCTAAGTGGGCCAGCTGGCAAGAAAAAACCATTACCAAAACGTCGTTTTCCATCGACTACAGCAATCTCAATGTGTCTACCCATGGCGTAGTGTTGTAGGCCATCATCACTAATCACAAGATCAACATTGTGATCAATAATCAAATCTTTAACTGCTTGAACGCGATCTTGGTTTATTATCACTGGCATTTGAGTTTGAGCAGCAATGAGTGATGGCTCATCACCTGAAACACTAGAGTGTGTATTTTGATCAACCAATAAGCTACCTTGAGCATGAGAGCCACCATAGCCACGGGAAACCACGCCAACTCGCTTACCTTGTTGCTTAAAATAATTTACCAATGCAATAACAATAGGTGTTTTACCACTACCGCCAACGGTAATATTGCCCACTACAATTACATTTGTATTAAAACGATAGGTGGTTAGTAGTTTTGTTTGGTAAAGAAATCTCCTAATACGAGACAAAAGATAAAAAACACCTGAAACTGGCAACAGTAAATAATTAACAAGTTCTCGGTTGTTTAAATTCATTACAAAGATCTCTAAAGAGTTATTCCTACCTTTAAAACGCTAATTATGACAAAATATCAGCACTATGAGTGTTGAATTTAGTATTTCTAACCAATATTTGCGTTCCAATCGCAAAAAAGGCTTTGTTTCCTTTATTTCTGGCGTTTCTATGGTTGGGCTAATTCTCAGTGTAATGACACTTATTACCGTATTATCAGTCATGAATGGCTTTCATAAAGAGCTTAGAGATAGAGTGTTAAGTGCTATCTCACATTCAACCATTAGTGAATATGATGGCACTTTACATAATTGGCAAGCACTTAGATTGTCAGCCAATCAAAATCCACATGTACTTGAGTCATCACCCTATATCGAGCGCTACGGCCTACTAAGCGTTAACGGTAGATCACAAGGCGTTAGTGTGCGAGGTATTAGCCCAACTCTAGAAAAAAACACCTCGATCTTGCTTGACAATATTAAAAGCGGTGATGCTGATTTATCCAACACCAATATTTTAATTGGCTCTGGTTTGGCTTTACAACTTAGCGCAAGTATTGGCGATAAAATTACACTACTAACACCTGAGGTTTCAAACAGCATTATTGGACTTCAACCTCGTTTTAAACGCTTCACTTTAAGTGGTATTTTTGATGCTGGTATTAATGAATATGACAACAATCTAGCTTTTATTCATCTTAATCAAGCACAAAAACTTTACAACATGAAAGGCGTTGTCTCTGGCATTAGACTTAAAGTAGACGACTTATTCGAGGCTAAAAAAATCACCAATCAAGTGGTTAAAAAATTAGGCGATGATCGCTATTACGGCACAGACTGGACACAGAAAAAAGCCAATTTTATCAAGGCACTCAACCTTGAAAAACAAATGATCGGCATTGTTTTATCCCTTATTATTGCTGTCGCAGCCTTTAATATTGTCTCAATGATGGTGATGGTGGTAACCGATAAGAAAGCTGATATTGCTATTCTTAAAACCATTGGCATGACACCCAAACGCATTGTTAAACTATTCTTCTACCAAGGCATTACCATTGGTGTTGTGGGTATTACACTGGGTATTATTTTAGGTATTTTTCTATCACTGAATATTGAGTCTGTTGTCAGTGGTATCGAATCTATACTGGGCTTTCAATTCTTTCCTAAAGATGTGTTTTATATTAATCGATTCCCTTCTGAAATTCATTTAAGTGACATAATAAAAGTATCTATTGGTGCTTTTGTTTTGGTTGTTCTAGCGGCAATTTATCCAGCAAAACGCGCTGGAAAAGTTGAAATTGCCAAGGTGTTAAATCATGAATAGTTTGATTAAATGCCAACAAGTGAGTTATCACTACAATAGTGGTGAAATCAAAACACCAGTACTCGAAGCACTTAACCTAGATATCACCTCAGGTGAATCAATCGCTATTTTAGGGCAATCAGGTTGCGGCAAGTCCACACTGCTCAACCTACTAGGTGGTATGAGCCAACCCAGTGCCGGCCAAGTGTTTTTAAATGGTCATAATTTAAGTCAATTAAATGAAGATAAAATCACTGACTTGCGTGCTCAAAACTTAGGCTTTGTGTATCAATTTCATCATTTGTTAAAAGATTTTAGTGCGCTAGATAATGTAGCAATGCCATTACTTATACGTGGTGATAATAAACAAGCTGCTTTAACATCAGCTAAAGTCTTGCTCTCAACAGTTGGTTTGAAGAATAGACTTAGTCATCGACCTGCACAACTTTCTGGTGGTGAGCGTCAACGTGTTGCCATTGCGCGCGCTTTAATCACTCAACCTGGCTGCCTACTAGCTGACGAACCAACAGGTAATCTAGATGCTAAAAATGCAGCGGATATTCTTAAGCTTATGATTGAGCTTAATCAAGCGCAAAATTCAGCTTTAGTTATAGTGACGCACGATGAAAAAATTGCACAACAAATGCAGCGAGTGTTAACTTTAGAAAATGGGCAACTTAACGAATCTTAGAGTCTGTTCTAACTAGCGTGTTACTATCATCTACATAGCATAGCTTTGGTGCGTAATCTTGCAACTCTTGCTCGTCATACTGCGCATAGGCAGCAATAATTAATAAATCACCGACAGCAGCCTTATGTGCAGCTGCACCATTCACAGAGATGACACCAGAGTTATCTTTGCCACGAATCGCATACGTGGTAAAACGATTGCCGTTATTGATATTGTAAATTTGGATTTGCTCAAAAGCACCAATGCCAGCAGTATCTAATAACACACCATCAATCTCACACGAGCCTTCATAATCTAACTCACTAGCAGTGGTAGTGACTCGATGAAGTTTTGCTTTTAAAAATGTTCTTTGCATGTTTAATATTTTAATCTCTTTTGAGGAAAAAGTTACTAGGTTAGTATTTTTTCCTTTATGCAAGGCGGATTTTAAAAATCCGAAGGCGCATAGCCAACCTATGTAACTGAGGATTTTTTAAATACAACACAGTCAGAAAGATAAAATACTATCCTAGGAATTGGATCATAATACCTGCGGCTATCGCCGATCCTATCACACCCGCAACATTCGGCCCCATCGCATGCATCAACAAGAAGTTGTGTGGGTTAGATTCTAAACCGACTTTGTTCGAGACACGTGCTGCCATCGGCACAGCAGAAACACCGGCTGAGCCAATTAAAGGATTGATTTTATTTTTACTAAAGAGGTTCATGGTTTTTGCCATAATCACACCACAAGCAGTACCAATTGCAAACGCCACCATACCTAATAATAAGATGCCCAGTGTGTCCAGCTGTAAGAATTTATCTGCCATCAGTTTTGAACCGACTGCCAAACCCAAAAAGATAGTAACAATGTTAATCAAAGCATTTTGAGTCGTATCACTGAGGCGATCAACCACGCCTGATTCTTTCATCAAGTTACCAAAAGCAAACATACCTAACAATGGCGCTGCATCTGGCAATAATAAAGCCACCAACATCAATAACATAATTGAAAAGATAATCTTTTCAGTTTGATAAAATAATATAAGTTGAACAAT
>CAZKWW010000020.1:0-10404 GCA_964556635.1 uncultured Candidatus Ruthturnera sp. | reverse complement strand
TGCCATTTTTTCAACACGTGATGCATTTTTATTGCCTGTGGTTAAAATGCCTAATCATGTTATATAAGCGACAACTTCTACATCGACTTTATCTGCACCATAGTATTTTTGTAGGTTAGCCGCATTATTGAGTACAATTTTTTGTGTGCGTGCGTCATCTGTACTAACTTGGATAACGTATTTTGGATTGGTTGCTTGTGCATTTAATGTGAGTAATGCAAATGTTGCAATACTAAGTAGTATTTTTTTCATGATTTCCCCCGAGTTAAAAAATATGTCTTTGTAAGTAAAAACAAGGCAATATTACACTGTTTTAAATTTTTTATTTGTCAAATTTATTACCAAGCTAAAAAATTAAGCACAATTTTGTTGTTATAACTCACTGATACGAATAGCCTGATGGTTGCACAATTGATTTATAATGAGGTTTTTAAAATAGATAAATGCTTTTAGATAACTAAACCGGCATTTTTGTTTAATGATGAATGAGCATTTATTGATACAAATTGTTTTGTTACTCACCATTGCGGTGATAACAGTTTCTATATCACGTCGTTTGCATTTTCCGCCTATTCTAGGCTACATTATTGTTGGTGTTATTGTTGGTCCAAACGGGCTTGGGTTTATTGATAAAGCTGAGAATATTGAACTTTTAGCTGAACTTGGTATTGTATTTTTATTATTTGCCATTGGCTTGGAGTTTTCTATTGGGCAGATGATGGCCATGCGTAGGCAGGTGTTTGGTATGGGCGCTATGCAGGTTTTTACAACCGCTGCCGTGATTTATTTGATTACTTATTTGGCAGGCTTAGATACAAATACCAGTATTGTTATTTCAAGCGCCTTTGCGCTTTCTTCAACTGCTATTGTAATTAAACAACTCACTGAGCAGTCTGAAATCAGATCTAGGCATGGCCGTTCTGCGTTAGGTATTCTTATTTTTCAAGATATTATGGTTATTCCATTGTTGATTCTTATTCCTACTTTGGCAGTGAGTAGCAATGGTGACGGCGTATCTTGGTTATTAACTGTAGCATTTTTAAAAGGCATATTGGTGGTTGTCTTAATTCACATAATTGGCAAATACTTACTAAGGCCAATCTTTCATGAAGTGGCTAGTGCTAAGTCGCAAGAGCTTTTTACATTAACCGTTTTAACAGTTGCCTTAGGTGCAGCAGCCTTCACTGAAGAGATGGGTTTATCGATGACATTGGGTGCTTTTTTGGCAGGCACAATGCTGAGTGAAACTGAATATCGTCACCAAATTGAAGCAGACATTCGTCCTTTTCAAGATATTTTATTAGGGTTGTTTTTTGTCACAATTGGTATGTCAATTTCTATTGAAATAATGACACAGCACTTTTGGATTATTGTACTGATTACTTTGGCAGTGATTTTGATTAAAGGCGGGATTATTTACATGGTCGCCCGATTATTTCGTAAAGAGGGCGGTGTGTCTTTGCGTGTAGCCTTGTCTTTGTCGCAAGTCGGCGAGTTTGGCTTAGTATTGTTAAGTTTGGCTTTTTCGTTTAATTTATTACCAAATGAAACGGGCAATATTTTATTAACTGCTGCGGTATTAAGCATGTCACTAACGCCATTTATCATTAAATTTAATGGCAGGATTGCAAAATTTATACACAAAGACTCTTATTCTAATAATAATCAAGAAATTGAAGATGCCATTATTGAAGAAAGTAAACACTTAAAAGACCATGTTATTTTGTGTGGATTTGGACGTGTTGGCCAAACGGTTGAGCGCTTTTTGCGCAAAGCTAACCACCCATTTGTTGTGCTGGACATGGATATTAAGCGTGTGCATGAGGCCCATGATGCAGGTGAGGCGGTTTATTATGGTGACGCAGCCAAACAAAATATTTTAATGGCAGCAGAAATTAATAAAGCCAAGGTAATGATTATTACTTTTAGTGATTTCCATTCGACGCTAAAGATCATCAAAACGACTCGACAACTCAATAAAGACATCCCTATTTTGGTGCGTACATTAAATGATTTACACTTGAATGAATTGTTTGAAGCGGGTGCAACTGAGGTGATTCCTGATACCTTTGAATCTAGCATTATGTTGGCTTCACACTTGATGCTAATGATTGGGCAGCCACCGAGTCGAGTGTTTAAAAATACCCGTCAAATTCGCCAAGATCGTTATAAGATTCTTGAAAATTTTTATCCTGGTGAGGATGACAATCCACTGGAACAGCATCAAGTCATGAAAGGTATTATTCATAGTGTGTTAGTTGAGGGTTCAATGCATGCGATTGGTCATCGCCTAGGAGACCTGCATCTTGAAAATTACAATGTTAAGGTTGAGGCAATTAAGCGCGGACATGTTAGGGGTGAAAACCCTTCTGAAGAAACTCGAATTCGTGACGATGACTATATTGTTCTGAGTGGCCTGATTGAAGATATTGAGCGTGCTGAAAAGTATTTGATTGTAGGTTGATCAGGTTACTTTAATACTGTCTTTAAGGGGTTTTTCTTACTTTGGCATAATAAAAACCATCAAACTCGTGGGTAGGCAGTTGTTGCTTGCCGATCACTGCTTTAACACCCCAATCTAAGTCGATTTTAATTTCACTGGCATCGTCATGACTGTGAAGAAAATCAGCGATTTGGAATTCATTTTCAGCTTTTAAAATTGAGCAAGTAGCATACAAGAGCGTACCGCCTGGTTTTAACATCTGCCATAAATTATTAAGAATGTCTTTTTGTAAGGCAACTAAGGCGGTGATGTCTTTAGGTTTTCTAAGTAGTTTAATATCAGGATGGCGACGGATCACACCAGTAGCAGAACAAGGTGCATCGAGTAAGATTTTGTCAAATAATTGTCCATCCCACCAATCTTGAACTTGGGCATTGCCTTGTGAGAGTGTGATGTTTTTAATGTCAAATCGTTTGATGTTTTCCTCAACGCGTTTGAGTCTTTCTTCATCGCTATCTAGTGCAATAATCTTAGATTTTGGCGCTAGTTCACTCAGATGCGTACTTTTGCCACCGGGGGCAGAGCAGGCATCTAAAATCAGCTCATCTGCTTTTGGATTTAATAAGTGTGCTGATAATTGCGCCGAGCAATCTTGTACATAACAAGCACCTTGTTCAAAATTAGGCAGTTTAAAAACCGACACTGCCTCTTTTAACACCAACGCCTGTGGCGCAACATCCACTTGAAAAGCGTCAATGCCTAAGGCTGATAATTCGCTCTGGTAGTCTTTAAGATTGTAATTTGGGTGCACTCGAATACTCATGGGCGCCTGAGTATTGTTGTTAGTAAATATTTGCTCAAATTGATCAGGGTAGTTGTTTTTGATTTTTCTGACCAACCAAGAAGGGTGTGAATAATGCACCTGTGCTTGCAATACTTCTTTTTGTCGATCAACTTCTCGTAGGATGGCATTTACTAAACCTTTAGCCCAATCTTTGTTAAGATCAGCCGCGACATTAACGGTCTCAAAAACACTGGCATGTGTTGCCACCTTGGAATGCAGTATTTGGTAGGCACCTAATAGCATTAGGCAGTGAATATCAAGGTCTTCTTTTTTTAGAGAATGATCAAGCAGATCGGTAACAATATCATTTAGTTGATGATAAAACCGAATGGTGCCAAATACTAAAGATTTAGTTAGTGATAAATCTTGATAATCTTTTGGAAAATTAAAAGCAGATAATGATTTTTTTTCCAGAACAACTGAGCAGATTGCATTCAGTGCAATCTCTAATGTTGCGCTATTTGCCAAGAGTTTTTTCTATTTTTTTAAGTAGTGAACCAGGCTTTAAATAGCCAGGAAGATGCGTACCATCAGATAAAAGTATTGCAGGCGTTCCAGTGACGCCAATTTGTTTAGAGAGTGATAGTTGCTCCAAAACAGGGTCGTCACAAGCAGCAACATTTGGTATTTCTTTGTCGATATTGTAATTATCGAGTGCTAATTTTCTATCATCAGCGCACCATATTTTTTGCATCTTGCTTTGCGCTGTTGGGTGTAATGATGCCAATGGTGCTGCCAAATACTTAACCGTAATGCCCAATTCGTTCATTTTATCCATGCCTATGTGTAATTTTCGACAGAAAGGACAGTCAACGTCAGTAAATACATTGACGATGTATTTTTCGTTATCAGCTTTATAAATAATTTTATCTTTATCAGCAATTGAATTAACCAGAGTGGCTTTAATTAATTTAACTTTTTTGTTAATAGGTAGAAGTTGCCTAGTGGTTAAATCAACTACATCACCTTGAATGATATATTGGCCATCTTTAGACACCAAAAGAGAGTCAACAGGGTTATAAACAATCACTTCATAAACACCATTAAACGGGCTGTCAATAATATCTTCTTTTTCAATTTTGCCAAAGAAGCGCTCAAGGTTGTTGATAACGGCGCCTTTATCGGCAATAGCAGCGCCAGATAGAAATATTAAAGTAATAAATAGTTGTTTGATCATCTTAATAAAATTGCATGAAAAATGAATAAATTTTACCTTTTTAGGTAGAATATCGGGATTATATTTTTTCTAGGTAAAACAATGGATTTTTCATTAATTAATCAAACCATTCAACATTTTGATGGCGACAGTGTCGTTGTATTTTCTAACACCGACACAAACCTTGACGACGCGGCATTACAGGCATTGGTTGAGTTGAATCAGTTTGAAGCTAAAGCAGGAAAAGTGCTGTCTCTTAATTTGGTCGAAGGCTTTAGGGCCAAACGAGTGCTAATTGCAGGGCTGGGTGATGCACCCACCACAGACAAAAACTATATTAAAGCCCTGACTTCGGCTAGTGATGCATTGGCCAATGCCAAGATTAAAAACACCATGATTCAGCAAGTTGAGATAGAGGGCTGTGATCAGCAGTGGATGCAACGCACTACGGCTAGAGTCATGCAGAATACAACCTATAAAATACAAAAAGTTGGCACCGATCAAGCAGATGAAAATTTAGTTGAAAATATTGCTGTGCAGTCAGATAGCGACAATGCCCATGAGTTGGCACAAGGTCAAGCCATTGCCAATGGTATGGCACTCACGCGTCATTTAGGTGATTTACCATCAAACGTCTGTACGCCAACTTATTTAGCTGATACTGCCCAAGACTTAGCCAAAACATTTGGTTTAGAGTGTGAAGTGTTAGAAGAATCTGACATGTCTAAATTAGGTATGGGCTCATTGTTATCAGTATCCAAGGGCTCAATCGAGCCACCAAAACTCATTAGCCTAAGTTATAAAGGCAATGGCAACGCTAAGCCGATTGTGTTGGTTGGTAAGGGTGTAACTTTTGATAGTGGCGGCATCTCACTTAAACCGGGCGCTGGCATGGATGAAATGAAGTACGATATGTGTGGTGCAGCTTCTGTGATTGGTACAATGCGCGCTGTTGCCGAGATGGAGCTTAAAGTGAATTTGACTATTGTGGTACCAAGCGTTGAAAACATGCCGGCTCACAATGCCTCAAAACCAGGCGATGTGGTCACGAGTATGTCGGGTCAAACCATTGAAATATTAAATACAGATGCAGAAGGACGTTTGATCTTGTGTGATGCATTAACGTATGTGGAAAAATTTAACCCAGCAGTGGTGATCGACACCGCTACCTTAACCGGCGCGGTGATTGTGGCACTGGGTAAGCACCATTGTGGCGTAATGGCTAATGATCAAGACCTGGCTGATGATTTAATCGCTGCAGGTAAAACAGCGCTAGATACTGCTTGGCAGCTACCACTCGACGATGAATACGATGAATTGTTAAAATCAAACTTTGCCGATATGGGTAATATCGGTGGCCGTGAAGCTGGCACAGTAACGGCTGCTTGTTTCCTAGCGCGATATGCTAAAGATTATCGTTGGGCGCATTTAGATATCGCTGGTACAGCTTGGGTGAGTGGCGCTAAAAAAGGCGCAACAGGACGCCCTGTGCCGTTGTTAACTCAATATATTCTAGATCAAATTTAAGGGAAATTATGTCAAGTTTTGAAAATGTAGAAGTGATAAAAGAAGCGAATATTTATTTTGATGGCAAGGTGACTTCACGCGTGGTTGTGTTTGCTGATGGCTCTAAAAAAACACTCGGCATTATGATGCCAGGGGATTATGAGTTTGGCACCGATGATAATGAACTAATGGAGATTCAAGCAGGTGAGATGGATGTACTATTACCTGGTGAGAGCGAATGGCGCACTTTTACTAAAGGCTCGTCATTTGAAGTGCCAAAAGATTCAAGCTTTAAACTGCAAGTGAAAACAGTAACCGATTATTGCTGTTCGTACTATTGATTTGATTTTCGTCATAGGCCTTGCCTATGACGAAATTTAAGAATTTCGATCTAGCCAAACACCTAAGCCTTGGGCGCAAATTTCTAAATCACCTTTAAACAGTTTGATTTGTTGTTGCTCGTCAAGTACCACACCATGTTTAGTGGAAATTTCTAATAGATAAGTCAGTAGTTGTTCTTTAATTGCCTTGTGTCGATGGGGCTGGTCTTCTAAAGATTTGGCAATGTCAACAAAGCCGTCGATGTGTTGTATCAACATCTTGGCAGATTGTTGGGTGAATTTAATACGGTTAAAGTGCGTTAAGTAAGCGTACTTTGGTTTTAACGCCATTAGCTGATTAATGGTATTTTTCCAAACTTCTGGGTCAAACTGTACTGGCGTGGTTGGCGGGAAAATCAACTCGCCTTGGTCAGTATCAAACTCACGATAACTAACACCCAATGTGTCACCACTAAAGACTCCTTGAGATTTTTGATCCCAAATGCATACATGGTGTCTTGCATGCCCAGGCGTGTCGATAAAGGCTAATGTACGATTGCCTAGCGTAATCTCATCACCATCTTTGGCAATAACAACTCTGTCTTGTGGTGTTGGGATTAAATCGCCTAAAAATTGTTTAAAGAATAACTCGCCGTATACGCCAATTACACCAGCACGTAATTTTGAGGGATCGATTAAATGATTGGCGCCATATTCATGTACGTAGACTTTGGCATTCGGCAAGTGTTTAATGAGCTCGCCTGCGCCACCCGCATGGTCAAGATGAATGTGCGTGAGTAGTATGTAGTCAACATTTTCACGTTTGATATTTTTGGCATCCAGTGTGGCTAATAATGTCGGCACAGACAGATAACAACCGGTATCAACAAAAGCAGCACGACCGCCATCTTCAATCAAATAAGCGGCGACAAAGTCTTTGCGCATGTGCTCGGTATCAATACAAGTAATACCAAAATCAAGATTATGATAAATAGGGTTCATGGCCTTATTTTAGACAATAAAAAACCGCCCATAAGAGCGGTTTTTAACAATTAAGTTAATGGTTTAGAAGTCACCTTCTGCACCACCGTTTTGAATACGAGTGATAACACGCTGAACTTCTAGTGCTTTTTCAAGTAAGTACTCAGGCAATGCTGCGCCACCATAAATCATAGCGTTCATGTCTAGTGTGTATAACCATCTTTGGCCTTGCTTGTCTTCAATCAATGCTAAACGACAAGGTAAGTAAGCTGAAAATGCATCTGAATGCTCAACCATTGTCATTGCTGTACGAGGCGCACAGTATTGATAGATTTTAAGGAATCTTTGTTTTTCGCCAGTTTGTAATTCAACCATTTCTGATAAAGGCAGCATGCCCACAGAACGAATACCTTCTTCAGTAGCAATACTTTCCATTGCTTCTTCTACATCTTCGTTTGATACGTCATCAGCAACCTTAACACGTACAATAGAAGCCATAGTGATGTCACCAGTTTCTAGTAAAGTGTTGGTCATTGGCATGTAGACTTTTTCCATTGACTCTGGGTGGAGTTTTGGAGAAATCACTTCGCTAATGATTTTTCCAGTAACGCCATCGTATTTCACTTGTAGTGATACACCGTAATAAACAGCAATTGCACCGATAAGCATCAGTACCCATTTAACAATATTAATAACTCCACTCATTTTTTACTCCCCTTTTTTTAATTAAAAACAATAAGAACTTTGAATTTTATCACTCCTTTCGCCTAATGTGGGCTAATTTAACCCAAACTTCTTAATCCATAAAGACAATATTAGTTAAGCTGACCACACAGATAATTGCCATTGTTGTCTATTTGTAAATAAACTGATGAAGGATTTTTTATGAATGCCATATAATGTTGTTATGATGAATAAAGTCGTATTAATTAACGGAAAAAAACAAACCAAGCTTAGCGTATTTAATCGACTAACGCAGTTTGGCGATGGTTTATTTGAAACCTGCTTAGTTAAAGAGGGGCGTCTCTTATTGTGGTCCGAACATTTTTTAAGGCTAGAAAAAGGCCGACATCAATTAAAAATTAACGTTGTTAGTGAAAAGCAATGGCTCAAAGATATTACTAAGGCATTATCAATTGCTAAGTTAGATCAGGCCATCGTTAAAGTTATATTATCTCGTGGTGAAAGCCAGCGTGGGTATGGGTTCGAGCCAGACATCGAGCCAACGCGTATTGTTATTGTATCTTTGGTGCCAGAGCAAACTTCTAGCCAGTACACGCTAGCTACTTGCCAAAGCGGTTATGCCGCCAATCAATTGTTATCTAATATTAAGCACTGTAATCGTCTTGAGCAAATATTGGCCAGGGCAGAAATGCGTAGCGATGAATGCATTATGCTAGACGATAATGGCTATGTTATTTCAGTAACGCAGGGTAATATTTTTGCCATCAAGTCTGGCGTACTATTAACACCAGGTTTGGATGAATGCGGTATCGAAGGCACGCGCCGTTCTGTGGTATTGAAAATTGCTGCTGATTTAGGCTTGTCAGTTAATGTTGGCGCGCTAACATTGCAAGAGTTGTATGAGTGTGATGAGGTGTTTGTTACTAATAGTGTGGTTGGTATTAAGCCAGTGGCAAAAATTAATCACAAGATTTTTACTCAGCAAGAACAAGCCCAACGCTTAGCTCATGCTTTTAATAAGCACACCCTAAAGCGAAAAAACTCAGTTTTGTTAAAACCCAAAAAACCTTATTTTAAAGCTTTATTGGCATCAATTATTGTACTAATGTTAGCTTGGGCCTATTGGGCGAACACAATTAAAACAGTAGAGTCTTTTGTTTATCAAGTGCCTAAGGGTGCTAATATTTCTTCAACGGCAAATGATCTTAAGCGTTATGGATTAATCCATTCAAGTTATTTTGTGGTGACAGCGGCTAAAGTGTTTGGCTTTGAATCAAAATTAAAATCTGGTTATTATGATGTGCATCCAAATATGGGCGTGATTGAGTTATTGAGTAATTTTTCATCGGCAAAAGTAGCCAATCGAAACATTACCCTGATTGAAGGTGAGACTGTGTCTCACTATTACCAGCAATTACTTAATATTAAATCGTTAAAGTCAAGCGGGTCTTTGGATGAAACCATGCGTTTAGCCGGCGTTAAAAAACCTTATGAAGGGTATTTTTGGCCAGATACATATCAAGTAAATTACGGCGATAGTGTGGCTAGTGTGTTCAAAAGAGCCAATCAAACCATGAAACAAAAGCTAGATCGGGCATGGCAAGGTCGTGATAAAACACTAAAGCTAAAAAGCGCAGACGATGCGTTGATATTGGCTTCTTTAATTGAAAAAGAAACCGCGCACAATGAGGAGAAATCAAAAATAGCAGGCGTGTTTATGCGTCGCCTAAAAAAAGGCATGCGCTTGCAAACTGACCCGAGTGTTGTGTACGCTCTAGGCAATCAATATCAAGGTTCGCTTAGCAAGAAAGATTTAAAATTTAACAGCCCTTATAATACTTATCGCCACAAAGGTTTGCCACCAAATGCGATTGGCTCAGTTGGTCAGTCGTCATTACAAGCGGCCATGCATCCAGCCCCGGGTGACACCTTGTTTTTTGTTGCAAAAAAAGACGGCAGCCACGCCTTTGCAAAAACTTACAAACAGCACCGACTTAATATCAAAAAGTATCTAAAATAAAACCCATGGAAAGAGGAAAATTTATCACCATTGATGGGGTTGAAGGTGCAGGAAAAAGTACACAAATTGATTTTATTTGTGAATACCTAAAAGCCAAAGGCATTCGTATTGTATTGACACGCGAACCTGGCGGTACAGAAATTGGCGAGAAAATTCGAACACTCTTGCTAAGCAATTCAACGGGTCAAATGCATGCCGATACAGAATTAATGTTGATGTTTGCTGCAAGAAACGAACACATTCAAAACAAAATATTGCCTGCTTTAGAAAAAGGCGACTGGGTACTCAGCGACCGCTTTACTGATAGCTCTTATGCGTATCAGGGTGGTGGTCGTGGGCTAGATGTGAGCCGTATCGCACAGTTAGAGTCTTGGGTGATGCAAGATTTTACCCCTGACATGACATTACTACTTGATGTGCCAGTTGAGATTGGCATGTCTAGGGTGGCGT
>CAZKWW010000019.1:0-10472 GCA_964556635.1 uncultured Candidatus Ruthturnera sp. | reverse complement strand
TCTACATCAATCTCTTGGCCATTAAGTAACTTGGCTGTTTGCTCAGTAAGTTCAGTAATGGCTTCTTTGCCAGAGCCCGATACCGCTTGATAAGTCGCCACATTGATACGCTCAATGCCCACTGCATCATAAATTGGTTTAAGCGCCACCAACATTTGAATGGTAGAACAATTTGGATTAGCAATAATGTTGCGTTGTGTATAGAGCGCAATTGCATGTGGATTAACCTCTGGCACCACCAAAGGAATATCTTCATCACGGCGAAAATGTGCGGTATTATCAATCACCACACAGCCAGCTGCCGCTGCAATTGGTGCATATTTCTCAGAAATATTGCCACCTGCCGAGAACAAACCAACCTGCGCTTGAGAGAAATCAAATGTGTCTAAATCTTGTACTGTCCAACTTTTGCCCTGGCAAAATACTTTCTTACCCGCAGAATTAGCACTCGCTAGGGGGTATAAGTTATTAATTGGAAAATCGCGCTGCTCTAAAATCGAAAGAATGGTTTCGCCTACAGCGCCTGTTGCACCAACAACGGCAACGTCATATGTCTTGCTCATAAGTGTAAAAATTGAAAATTAAAAAACTCAGTTATTATACTTGATTGTCAATGTCGATAAATTGATGCTTAAGATCAAATTTATCGCTCAAATGCTGACATAAAGCCTGCACACCATAACGCTCAGTTGCATGATGGCCTGCTGAAATAAAAGCAATGTCATTTTCTTTGGCAATTGCTGGGATTTGCTCAGATACTTCACCGGTTAAAAAAACATCTGCACCCGCCCCAATACCATGATCAATATAGCTTTGTGCGCCACCGGTACACCAAGTGATGCGCTTGAGTTGTTTGTGGTTATCGCCAAACACTAATGGCGTCCTATCTAGCGCCTGCTCAACGGTTTGTGAAAAATCTGCCAACGTTGTGTTGATTTCACCCTGCCATACCAACGTATCGCCAATTGGCGTTGGGTTTTGAATGCCAAGTTTTTTTGCTAGCTCGACGTTGTTGCCCACTTTAGTGTGCGCATCGAGTGGCAAATGATAAGCAAATAAATTAATATTATTGGCCAACAGTTGCGCAATTCGCTTACGCTTGATGCCGACAATATTGGCTTCTTCATTTTTCCAAAAGAAACCATGGTGCACAAACAAAGCATCGGCCTTTTCATCGATTGCGCGCTCAATCAAATCTAGGTTGGCGCTAACGCCAGAAATGATATTGCTAATTTCCATACGGCCTTCAATCTGTAAACCGTTCGGGCAATAGTCATCAAACTGATTAACATTAAGATAATCAGCGCAGTAATTTGCTAAGTCTTTTTGATTAACCATAATGTGCTTTAACGATACTAATGAACAAAGCGTTTTCTTTTGCACTACCAACAGTGACACGCAAACAATCATTCAAATTTGGTGCACTACTTAAGTTTTTAATTAATACACCTTGGGTTTTTAAGGCTTCAAACAATGTGTTGGCACCCGGCGCTTTAAACAAAATAAAGTTTGCCTGAGATGGATAGACATCTAAGCCATCGATAGCGCTGAGTGCTGTTGATAAACTGGCACGCTCAGCAAGAATTGCCTTGGCATTTTTATCAATTTCGTCTTTTTCTTGTAATAAGAAATTCGCACTCACTTGCGTTAAAGTGTTGATGTTGTAAGGTAGTCTTAGTTTGTCTAACTCACCCACAGTATCTTTAGCGCCAATCAACAAACCTAGACGCAAACCGGCAAAACCGATTTTAGAAACTGTTCTAAGTAGTACTAAGTTTGGATACTTGGCAATGTCTGACAAAAAGCTGTCATCTGCATAAGCGTAGTAAGCTTCATCTAATACGACCATCGCCTCAGTTGAGGTGATAATTGCCTCAATAGCGTTGCGATCAAACGCATTGCCAGTTGGATTATTCGGATAAGCGATAAAAATAAGTTTTGGATTGTGTGTTTTTATAGCGTCTAACGTCGCCGATAAATCGATCTCAAAGTTAGCATCTAAATTAACACCTTGGTAATTTAGGCGTGTGAATTTTGCAATCATGCCGTACATAACAAAGCTTGGCTCAATACTCAAAATAGTATCGCCCGTTTCACAAGCTAATGCCAATAGTTGAATCAACTCATCAGAGCCATTACCCAACAACACGCCGAACTCTGCCGGAATGTCCATCAATTCGCGCAATGTTTGCTGTAACTTATCAGCACTGGGATTAGGGTATCGATTAAGATCAGTATCGGCCAAATATGCCAAATACTGGCCAATCATCTCATCTGGCAAAGGGAATGGAGATTCCATTGCATCAAGTTTAACCATATCGTCAGACGCAGGCACATGATAAGCATTAATTGCTTGAATGTCAGAGCGTAGCCAATTATTAATAAAACTCATTATTTGGGTAATTCTCGATTAGGATGATATTGCATTTTACCTATACTCTTTGCATTTAACAGGCTTTGGTAAGTGTAGTCTAATGCGCGTTTACATGCAATCTCTACATCAACACCAGCAGCTAATAACGCACTAATCGCACTTGACAATGTACAGCCAGAACCATGATAATTGCCAGGTAATTTAACGTAAGTAAAGCGCTCAACACACTGGCCTTGGTGATACAAGCGGTGCTCTACCTCGTCACCCGATACATCTGTAGTGGTGAGTAGTACCCACTCACAAGGCAGAGATTCAATTGCTTGTTGTTCGTCATCTATCGATAATAATGCTTTTAATTCAGCAACATTTGGCGTTAATACGCTCACCATAGGCAGTAATTCTTGCTTCAAGCTTTGTAGTGCTTGGCTATCTAATAGTTGCTGATCAGTGCTAGAGCTGACAATAGGATCAAGCACAACTGTTAATGTTTCGCATGTTTTTAGCAAAGCAGCAATGGTTTGAATTTGAGCATCAGATGACAATAAGCCGATTTTCACCACTAAAAAATCTATGTCTTCTTTAAGGTGATTAAACTGTTCGGCAATAAGTTTTTCATCAACCGCTTGTGTTGATTTAACCGATTGGGTATTTTGCACTGTGAGTGTTGTTACAATCGGTAATGGCGTTACGCCAAATTGATTAATGGTTTCAATATCAGCACTAATACCCGCCCCACCACAAGGATCAAGACCAGATAAAACTAAGACAGAGTCCAGCACGTTGAGCTACTCGAACTACTGAGATTCTTTTTGAATCAAGTAATCCACTACTTCAAATAATCGTTTTTCACCACCGGCATGCTTAGAATCCACCCAATATTTGCCATTCACAACAAAAGTTGGGACGCCGCTGGTTTTGTACTTAACCGTGTTAATTTTTGATTTATTTAGCTTGATTCTCACCGAAAATGATTTAAAAGCATTGCTGGCTTTATCTTTATCCACGCCATTATCAACCAGCCAGTTAATAAAATCTTCGTTATCAACAAAAGGAATTTTATGCAAATGAACAGCATCGAACAATTTACCATGAAGCCTATCAACCTCATTCAACTGCTCAAGCACATAGTAAAAAATTGCACCCTTTTCCCAACGATCAGAAAAAACTGCAGGTTGGCGAATAAACTTGGCAGAATCAGGGAGTTTTTTTAGCCAATTTTCAACCAAAGGCTCTACATTAAAGCAATGTGGGCAGTAATACCAAAACAACTCTCGAACTTCCACTTTATCACCTGTTACTGTTTTGACAGGCTTATCTAATACAACATAATCCTCGCCTGCAGTGAAATTAGCGAATGCTAAATTAGTATAAATAGAAACAAAACAAACAATAACAAAAGAAAGGATTTTTTTCATGATTTTCTCACCATTATTGAAGAACTTGATTGATATTATACTGCGTTAAATCGTATTCGTTGCCAGATTGAAAGCTTTGCCACAATGCTTGATAAGTTTGTTGCTCAACTGGGTGAATTAAATCAGCATTTAACTGTGTTAAAGGCGCTAAAACAAAGGCATACTTTAAAATATCGTCTCTGGGCAAGTTAGCCTCTTGATCAATAACATCATCATATAGTACCAAGTCTAAATCGATTTCTCGAGAAGAAAACTTAGGTTGCTCTCTGTCTCTACCAATTTTATCTTCAATTGTTTTAAGTGCACTGCTTGTATCGTAGACACTTAAATTTGTTGTTGCATTAATACCAACATTATAAAAATCATCTCCTTTAAAGCCCTCGGCAGGAGACTCATAAACATCAGAAATTTCAATATCAGTAAAATTAAATCGCAACATATCAATCGCAGTCGCTATGTTTTTCTCACGATTTTGATTTGAACCAATATTAATATGAATATTAGCCATTTTTAGCACGATTAATGATTACACCAACACCTTGTGCGCCCGTGACCGCTTCACCTTTGTTTAAAGTTAATTTAACTTTTTCAACGCCAAACTCGTTCAAGATAATCTCGGTAATTTTTTCAGCCAATGTTTCCACCAGCTGAAATTCACTGGCCTTAACAAAATCAATCAAACGTTTTGATACAGCCTTATAATCCAATGTTTGGTCAATGTGGTCTGTTTCACTCGCAGCCTTAATATCAGCTGACATCTCAATATCAAGCACAATGTCTTGGCGAATTTGCCTTTCCCAGTCGTAAATACCAATGACCGTGTCAATTTTTAATCCTTGTATAAATACAATATCCATGCTTAAATTAAAAGTTGAAAATTCAAAGTTGAAATTATATGTTACCCACACTCATTATTTGCGCTTATCTGATTGGATCTATTTCAGCAGCCATCATTGTTTGTAAAATTTTAAATCTGCCTGACCCCAGAACACAAGGATCCAACAATCCTGGTGCGACAAATGTACTTCGTATTGGTGGTAAAAAAGCAGCAGCCATCGTTTTAATTGGTGACGGTTTAAAAGGCTCTATTCCAGTATTGGTAGCTCAATATTTGGGTGTTGAGCTATTTGAAATGGCGCTTGTTGCGCTAGCAGCTTTCTTAGGCCATGTTTATCCAATCTTCTTTGGTTTTAAAGGCGGCAAAGGCGTGGCAACGTTTATTGGTGCCTTGTTAGCACTTAATTATTTAGTAGGCTTGAGTTTTGCAATCACTTGGTTGTTTGTTGCCAAGGTGTTAAAAATATCATCGCTTTCAGCACTTATCGCTACTTTATTAACCCCGGTTTATTTTTATTTTATTACCAATAACCTTGAAGCCACCTATGTCATTGGCGTAATTTGTATCTGGATTTTCTTTACCCACAGAAGCAATATTCAAAGAATGCTATCAGGTGAAGAAGACTCAATTAAGTCTTAATATTAACGCCTTTTTTTAATAGATAAAAAGACACAGTCGCCAACACGGCAATCATCACCAGCAATACGCTCATTGATGTCCAAAAATCAGAAGTGCTCACCCCCAAAAAACCCAGCCTAAAGCTATCAACCATATAGTAAATCGGATTAAATTTACTGACGTCTTGCCAAAACTGTGGCAAGATATCAATGCTATAAAACATACCACCCAAGTAAGTCATCGGCATCAAAATAAAGGTCGGCACAATTGAGATATCATCAAACGACTGCGCAAAAATTGCATTAATGAAACCCGCCAATGAAAACAAAATAGCCGTTAATAAAAACGTGAGAAATGTGATAAACAAACTGTCAATCGTAAACTCAACAAAAAATGAAACTGCAATAAACACACCTAGACCCACAATAAAGCCTCGCGCAACACCACCTGAAATATAACCCAATAAGATTACCCAATAGGGTACCGGCGCTACTAATAACTCTTCAATACTGTGGTTAAATTTTGCCAAAAAAAATGACGACACAGTATTAGCATAAGAATTGGTGATGACTGTCATTAGAATAATGCCGGGAATAATATATTGTAAATAATCAATCCCTTGCATTTGTCCAATACGCTCACCCATCAAGCCACCAAAAATTAGCAAATAAAGTGACGTGGTGATAATCGGCGGAAAAATAGTTTGCACCCAAATACGAGAAAATCGTAAAACTTCTTTAATGACAATGGTTTTATAAGCAATCCACATTTAATGTTGCTCCGATTGTTGTTTTTGAGTCAAACGCAAAAACAAAGTTTCTAGACGATTTTGTGCGCTACGCACATGATCCACACTAACGCCCTGTTTGGCTAAATTTTGCAAAACATTGGTAATATTGTTATCCGAATCAAGCACCACTTGCAAAGAATAGTCATCCAATCTCTCGCATTCAAATCCGTCTTCTTTAATTTGCTCAGGCAAGCTACTCACACTTTCTAAAATAATGACCTGATGCGCTACTTTAGAAAGTAGCTTTTTCATACTAGTCTGCTCAACCACTTCACCTTCATTCAAAATAGCAATATGACGACACAAAGACTCGGCTTCTTCTAAATAGTGCGTGGTCAGGATAATGGTCATACCTTCACGATTTAACTCTTTAAGATATGTCCACATAGAACGACGAATCTCAACATCAACACCAGCTGTAGGCTCATCTAAAATCAAAATTTTTGGTTGATGTATGAGCGCTCTGGCTAACATTAAACGACGTTTCATGCCGCCTGATAATGACTTAGCCATATCAAAGCGCTTATCCCACAATTGCATTCTTTTTAATAATATTTCTGCTTGCGCTCTAGAAGCTGAACGACTAATACCGTGATAACCTGCTTGATTGATTAAAATCTCTTCAATCGGCTCAAATGGATTAAAGTTAAACTCTTGTGGCATCAACCCAATTAAGCGTTTAATTTCATTACTGTGAGTATTTTGATCAAGGCTTAAAACTTCAATGTCGCCTGCAGTTTTATTCAGTAAACCACAAACAATACCAATAGCCGTAGTTTTGCCTGCGCCATTACTACCCAAAAGTGCAAAAAAGTCTCCTTGTTCAACTCGCAAATCAATACCCTTCAGTGCTTCTAACTGATTGGTGTAAGTTTTTTGCAAACCTTTAATCGATAATGCAACTTGCATAGATTTTAATACCTTGAATAATCGGATGAATTTTTAACTTTTTATCATACCGTCTGAGCGCGTAAAACATTTTAACATTTATCCCCTTTTATCAACTATTTTTGCGATAATTATCATCTTTAAAATTGCATTAATATACTAACCATGTCAAGCATTAAAAACATTGAACTTCCCGATATTGGTGATTTTGACGAAGTTGAAGTTATTGAGATTTTAGTATCTGTTGGCGACACAATCGAGGCAAATGACAGCATAATCACTCTTGAAAGTGATAAAGCCTCAATGGAAATCCCTTGCCCATCAGCAGGCACAGTCTCGCAAATTAATGTCAATATTGGTGACAAAATCAAACAAGGTGATTCAATAATCAGCCTAGAAAGTACTCAAGAATCTGAAGAAAGTACAGCTGAAGAAGAAAAATCTAGTACAACTGAAGAAGAAATAACGACAAAAACAGTACCCGTAGTCGTACCTGATATTGGTGATTTTGACGAAGTAGAAGTGATTGAAATTTTAGTCAACGTTGGCGATGATCTCAGTGAAGAAGATTCAATTATCACCCTTGAAAGTGATAAAGCATCAATGGAAATTCCAACACCAACTGCGGGCACTGTCAGTAGTATTAATGTTAGTTTGGGTGACAAGATAAGCTTGGGTGATTTAATTCTTGAGATGCAAAGTAGTGGCAGCGCCAAAGCTGAGGCTGTTGTAGAGAGCGCTCCTAGTGCGCCAGCACCAGCACCAACCAAACCGGCACCAGCTGTAACCCCCGCACCAACTACTAACGAGTCTATTTCTAATGTGCCTGTAGGTGACTCTCACGCCTCGCCTTCGATTAGAAAACTCGCTAGAGAACTCGGTGTTGACCTATCTAAAGTTACGGGTACTGGACAAAAAGGCCGTGTTTTAGACACAGACCTTAAAGGCTACGTTAAACAAATTATTACTTCAGGCGGCACAGGTAGTGCTATCCCTAAAATACCAGTGATTGATTTCTCTAAATTTGGCGAAACCGAACTTCAACCACTTTCTAGAATCAACAAACTCTCAGGCAAACATCTAAGTGCTTGTTGGCTTAATATCCCACATGTTACTCAATTTGACGAAGTTAATATTGACCAAATGGAAGCTTTCAGACAAGAGCAGAAAGCCAAAGGCGTAAAATTAACGCCGCTCGTATTTATTATGAAAGCAGTCATTCAAGCGTTAAAACAACACCCACGTTTTAATTCTGCACTAGATGAATCTGGCGAAAATCTAATCATTAAAAAATACTTCAATCTCGGCATTGCTATGGACACGCCAAATGGCTTAGTGGTGCCGGTGATTCGTGACGTTGATCAAAAAACACTCAGTGACTTAGCTGTTGAACTAGCCGAAACCTCTGCTAAGGCTCGTGACGGCAAACTTAAACCTGGCGATATGCAGGGTGCTGGTTTTACTATTTCAAGTTTAGGCGGTATTGGTGGCACACAATTCACCCCAATTGTTAATGCACCAGAAGTGGCTATTTTGGGCGTATCTCGCTCACAAACAAAACCAATCTGGGATGGCAAAAACTTTGTGCCAACATTAATGTTGCCACTGGCTTTGTCGTACGATCATCGTGTTATTGATGGTGCGCAAGGTGGTCGATTTATGGCAGATTTAAATTCAATCTTGCAAGATATTAGAGAGATACTTTTATGATTAAAACGCAAGTTATTGTTATTGGTTCTGGCCCTGGTGGCTATACTGCTGCTTTTCGTGCAGCTGATTTGGGCAAAGAAGTTGTACTCATTGAACGCTATGAAAATCTAGGCGGCGTGTGTTTAAACGTCGGCTGTATTCCTTCAAAAGCACTACTTCATACTGCCGAGGTTATCAATGAAGCAGCAGAAGCCGAACATCTTGGTGTTACTTTTGGTGAGGCTAAAATTGATGTTGATGGCGTACGCGCCAATAAAGAAAATATTGTTAGCAAGCTAACTGGTGGTATTAAAGCCTTAGCCAAAGCTAGAAAAGTACAAGTGGTGACGGGCTATGGTAAATTTATCTCGGCCAATCAAATCGCTATTGACGACTCAAATGAAGTGATTGAATTTGAACATTGTATTATTGCCGCAGGTTCGCGTGTTACTAAGATTCCAGCCTTTCCTTTTGATGATCCACGAGTGATGGATTCTACCGATGCACTCGAATTAAGCGACGTGCCAAAACGACTACTGATTGTGGGTGGTGGTATTATCGGCTTAGAAATGGCCACTGTGTACAATGCACTTGGTAGTGAAATTACCGTCGTTGAATTATCTGATCAGTTAATCGCCAGTGCTGATAAAGATGTGGTTACTCCGTTGGCTAGACGCATCAAAAAACAATATAAAGACATTTATCTAAACACCAAAGTCGCCAAGATGGAAGCAACTGATCAAGGCATCAAGGTTGATTTTGAAGGCAAAAAAGCACCAGCATCCGATACCTTCGATAAAGTGTTAGTCTCTATTGGTCGCTCGCCAAATGGACAACTCATTGATGCTGATAAAGCTGGTGTAGAAGTAAATGAATGGGGCTTTATTCCGGTTGATAAACAAATGCGCACTAACATTAATCATATTTTTGCCATTGGCGATATCGTTGGCCAGCCAATGTTGGCACACAAAGCAGTACATGAAGCAAAAGTAGCTGCAGAAGTTATCTGCGGACACAAATCTGGCTTTGATGCGCTCACCATTCCATCAGTTGCCTACACCGACCCTGAAGTTGCATGGACAGGCAAAACTGAAAAAGAACTCAAAGCAGAAGGGATTGCTTATGAAAAAGGCGTATTCCCTTGGGCTGCTTCCGGTCGAAGCTTAAGTATTGGCCGCAACGAAGGCATGTCCAAAGGCTTATTTGATGCAAAAACAGGCCGTATTTTAGGTATGGGTATTTGCGGCACGAATGCCGGTGAACTCATTGCCGAAGCAACACTTGCCATTGAAATGGGCTGTGATATGAGCGATATTGCGCTCACCATTCACGCACACCCAACACTCTCTGAAACAACCGCTTTTGCCACTGAAATGGCTGAAGGCACCATTACTGATTTATTACCACCAAAAAAGAAATAGGAACGCAGCATGGATACAACACAAGCAAGAAGCAACACAATTGATCAACAAATTAGACCATGGGGTGGTTTAAATTACATTGCCAACAACGCACTTAAAGACACACCAAGAGAAAGCTTTGTGCCTGAAAAATATCAAAACCTAGCTTTTGCTGATATTGAAATTCCACTGAGTGACAAGGCAAAAATGCTCAGCCCTAAAATTGAAGGTCGTCTGTTAAACGCGCTTAATATTAAAAAAGATGAAACCGTATTAGAAATAGGCACGGGTAGTGGTTACTTAACAGCAGTAATTTCAAAACTATGTAAATCAATCACCAGTATTGAAATCGACGAAGAATTAAGCAACAGCGCCCAAGAAAAACTTGATTCACTCAATGTCAATAATGCACAACTTGAAGTAGGTGATGCCTCCAAAGGTTGGAATTCAAATGACTTTT
>CAZKWW010000018.1:0-10523 GCA_964556635.1 uncultured Candidatus Ruthturnera sp. | reverse complement strand
GCGTTGCTAGCCGTCTCTAGAGCGAATCCACCGATGATGTTATCCTTGCCATCTGCCAGTTTTTGGGTGTCAATCGCTTTATTTCTGAAATTTTTGAGCGTCTCAATGGCAATATTTTTAGCTTCAACGGCTTGATTATTTTTGGTTTGTAAGCGCATCATAAATATGCCGTTTGAGCGCATCTTGCTAAAGTAGCTGTAAGCTGAATAAGCCAAGCCTTTTTTCTCACGAATCTCGTCACTGAGAATAGAAGTTAAACCACTACCGCCAAAAATATGATTACCCAAATACAAAGGATAGTAATCAGGATGCGATCGGTTAATACCAGCTTGACCAATGAGTAAGTGTGTTTGCTTTGAAGGGAATTCAATGTGAATGGTTTGCGCTTGCTTGAGTGGTGACACAATCGGATTATCTTTAGCTTTTTGCCCAACATTTAAACCATGAGAAATCTGCCTAGCAATTTGCTTAGCATGTGTTTTAGTAATATCACCCACCAAAGCAATGGTGAGATTTTTGGCTACATAAAACTGCTGATAATGCTGTCTTAAATCGTCAAGTGATATTTGGTTAATGCTCTCTTGGGTACCAATTTTGGCGTGTGCATAAGGGTGATCAGCGAATACCGCTTTGTCAAAAGCCAAAGATGCGACACTAGCTGGTGATTGCTTAGCTGCTTCAATAGCGCGTAGGGTTTGGCGTTTTTCTCGGGTTAAGTAATCTTGCTCAAAACTAGGCTGGGTAATGACTTCGGTAAAAGTATCAAGAGATTTTTTTAAGATGGCTGGTCGCGTTAGTGTGCGCAATGACACGATTGACATGTCTTTGAGTGAGCTATTAGAAAACTGCGCACCAACCGATTCAAACGCATTGATGATTTGCTCTTCATTGTGATATTTGGTAGCTGTGCCCAGTAGTGCACTGGTGAGCGATGCCAAGCCATGTTGATCGCCATCTCTAGAGGCGGCGGCATCAAAATTGAGCTGGACATCTAATATTGGCAAACCTTTGGTTTGTGCAAAAAATACTTTAGCGCCTTCAGGCGTTGTCCAATGTTGGATATTAAGCTTGGCTTGGGCAGTGCTAACAAGTAGTGAAAATAAAATTAGGACTCTCATTAAGGCGCTCATTTCACTCCTTGCGGGATTAGCTCAACCGAATTAGCAATATCAAAATTAAGATATTGCTTAGCTACTGCTGAAACCTCGGTGGCATTGACGCCGTTCATATTATCAACATAGGTAAACATTTTATCAACACCCAAACCCACTGTTGAGAGCATGCCTAAATAATAAGATTGGGTAGATATTTGATCTTGCTCAAACACAAAGCTAGCCTCTAGTTGTGCTTTGGTGCGAGACAGCTCTCCTTGGATAAAATCAGGATTATTAATTAACTCAGACACTTGGGTTTTAATGGCAGAAAGCACTGTGTCATTACTGACACCATTGGCTGGCACAAAACTTAGGGTAAATAAAGTATCGTATTTGTCATATAAACGATAACCCACGCCAATGCTCGATGCGATTTGTTGATTTCTAATCAGTGACTTAGATAATCCATTATAAAGCACATAAGCCAACATTTCTAACGTTTAGCCGGTCTTTTCATTATCAACCGTGCTTAAGCTCGGCACAGGGAATGACAATACATAAAAAGGCAGTTTGGCTTTGAGCTTTAATTTTTTAGAGTTGCCTTTGAGTGTAATAGCAGCTCTGTTTGATGGCTTGATATTTGGATTAAAGGCATAATCGCCAAAGTATTGTTTTGCCAAGGCAATAACCTCAGTAGGATTAACATCGCCCACCACCACCAATGTAGCGTTATTTGGTGCGTAGTATTTTTCATACCAAACTCTAAGATCATTCAAACTGTAGGCTTCTATGTCTTTTTGAAAGCCGATCACTGGCGAGTGGTAGACGCCTTGTTCGTCAAATGAAATCAGGCGCAGGTTTTCATAAACTTTTGCATTGGGTTTGTCTTCAACACGCATGCGTCGCTCTTCAATCACCACTTGCCTTTCTTTGGCTAATTCTTGATTAGAAAAAGTTAGATTACGCATGCGGTCTGCTTCCATTTTGATGGCTAGCTCAAGCTTCGACTTGTGCATTTTTTGATAATAAGCGGTAAAGTCTTTTGAAGTAAAGGCATTTTCATCGCCACCGTTTCTGGCAATAATTTGTGAAAATTCACCTGATTTATAGGCATGAGTGCCTTTAAACATCATGTGCTCTAACATATGAGAAACGCCGGTTGTTGGGCGTGATTCATCACTGGCACCAACTTTATACCAAAGCTGAGAAATAAATACTGGTGCGCGTGAATCAGTCTTTACAACAATCTTTAGACCGTTGTCTAACGTGGCTTGAGTGATACCTTGCTCGGCCAAATCAAGTGAGTTGGCAAATAAAGAATGAGACAAACCAAAGAATAGTAAAATTAACGCTTTCATAGTTCAATCATTATAGTCATAAGCCTTGTTTAATTTTTTTAAAAAAGATAAATCTCCAGCAGAAGAAAAACCTGCTTCGTTAAAAGAGCGCTTAGTCAAATCAAGACAAAAGTTAGGCTCTGGCCTGTCTGCGTTGTTGTTAGGCAAAAAAGAAATTAATGACGACTTGCTTGATGAGTTAGAAACCTTGCTAATTACCGCTGACATTGGCATTAACACCACGGATAAAGTATTAGAAAGTGTGCGTAAAAACGCAAGCAGAAAAACCCTTAAGGATTCAGACAGCTTGTATGAGTTTTTAAAAAATGAATTAGAAAAGCTATTGATTGAAGACAATCAGCTTGACACTGATATCAATGAAACTTTTGTGATTTTAGTCGTCGGTATTAACGGTGCGGGAAAAACCACTACCATTGGCAAGCTGGCCAAATCATTCCAAAACCAAGGCAAATCAGTCATGCTCGCTGCGGGTGATACCTTCCGCGCAGCAGCAGTAGAGCAACTTAAAGTCTGGGGTGAGCGTAATGAAATACCTGTGGTTGCCCAAGATACTGGTGCCGATGCTGCGTCAGTCATCTATGATGCGTATGAATCAGCACGCGCTAAAAATATTGATATTCTCATTGCGGATACTGCTGGCAGATTACACACGCAAGGCAACCTGATGCAAGAGTTAGAAAAAATCAAACGTGTGCTGAAGAAACACAACGAAAATGCGCCACATGAGACCATGCTGGTAATTGATGGTGGCTCAGGGCAAAATGCCATCAATCAAGCGATTGAGTTTAATAAAGCCATTGAACTTAGCGGTGTTAGCATTACCAAACTAGATGGCACCGCTAAGGGTGGTGTGCTATTTGCAGTATCAGACGAGCTTAATTTACCAATCCGTTATATTGGTGTCGGTGAAGGTATTAACGATCTCAAACCATTTGTTGCTAAAAATTTTATTGACGCTCTATTCGATTAAATGATATCATCACACTTCAATATGAGGTGTACATGAAAATAATCATACATTTAGTTTTTTTAATGTTCTTTACATCGGCTTACGCTGAAGAGGGCTCGTTATTCAACCAGCACTTTAATGATTATTCAGAAAACTTAGCTGATGCTCAAGATGACAATAAAGACGGCATATTTTTGTTTTTCTTTATGGATGATTGTCCATTTTGTCAAAAGATGGAGCGCCATGTTCTCAATCAAGATGATGTCAAAAAATACTTTAAACAACATTTTCTCAACTACAAAGTCAACGTAGAATCTAATTTAGAATTGGTTGATTTTGAAGGCAATGATACCACTGAGAGAATTTTTGCCAAACGTCACAACTTAATTGGCGCAACCCCTGTGTTGGCTTTTTTTGATCTCCAAGGTAAGCGTGTTGTGAGGCGAACAGGTTTCGCCAACAAAGATGAATTTTTACTCTTAGCAAAATACATGGTGGAAAAAATCTATCTCAAAGAGAATTTTGTTCGATATAAACGAAAAAACAGATGAAACAAATATTAGCTATTACTTTAGTTTGTTTGTCTTTTAATACACAAGCACTAGATTTGCCCAATCCTTTAACATTAGGTGATGCACTCAAATTAACCAAAAATCAAAATCTCGATGAGCAACAACAACATATCAACATATCGCTTGATAGAGTTAAATTAGATAGCTATCAAGACGCCTACAAGCCCAAAGTAGACTTAGATCTACAATTAGCCAGACGAGCAAATGAAAACTCAGGCACAAACAACTCTCATGCTTTTGTTAAGATTAACCAAGTACTATTTGATCAAAACACCAATATCGGACAAAACACTGCCAGAAGCAATCTAGAAAGTACGCAATTTCAACTACAGCAACTTAAAAAAGACAAAACCACTCAAGTAATGCGTGCTTTTTTTGATGTCATACTGTCTGATATGCGCTACGAAACCGTACTAGAGCGCTTGGCCATCTCTGCAATTCGCGAAGGACGTGTTAAGGATGATTTTGATACTAAAGATGCCTCTGAAGTAGAATTATTAGAAAAACAAACTCAAACTCAACTGGATGTTAGTAAACGTATTGAGGCTGAGTCGTTGCAAATTACTACACGTGCGAAACTTGCGCAACTCCTTAACATTACTTATGAAAATCGCCCTGATGATTTAGTCAGACCAAATTTAAAGCACTTTTTTGAGAACGAACTGGGTGAGTTTGAAATTTGGCAGAAGAAAATATTAAATAGCAATCCAGATCTTGATGAGCTTGAACGAGAGCTTGTTAGCTTGAAACAACAAATTAACAGCGAAAAAAATAACAAGGAAATTGTTATCAGCTCAAATGCTCGATTAGGCGAGCAAGCCTATCAACGTGATAAAAATGGAAAATGGCGAGTTGGATTAAATTTTGTTATGCCACTAGGGCAAAGTTATAGCCAAAAAAGAAAAATTACCGAGTTGTCATTAAAGATTAAACAAAAAAAATTGTCTATCGACCAACTTAAACAAAATTTAAATCAACGAGCTTTATCGTTGTGGCTTGAGTTAAAAACACTCAAACAGCTTCAAAAGGCTTTGACTGTAGAACTAGATTATCGGGATTTGTATCTTGAACGCGCACGTGCTAATTATGAAATGGAAATCAAAAGTGATATTGGTCATGCAATGACTAATCTAACTGATTCTGAATGGAAATTAGCAAAAAATGAATTTAATTATGTAGTTACTCTTACACAATTACGACAACTAGCAGGAGAAAATCATGGGCTTTAAAACATTAATGTGGCTAACAATACTACTACCATTCAGCGCTTGGAGTATTGAGATTTACCCACAAGTATCAAGCACTATTACAGAAATAAAAAGTATTGGATCACAAGTAGAAAAAGGTGATGTCGTTGTAAAACTTGACAATAGACAAGCCAAGCTGGAGCTAAAATATTTGCAAGTTTTGCAAAGTGTAAAACAGCAAAATTTTAATGATAAACAGTTAGAACTACAACAAACCCAAGAGCTTTATGATCGTATGGTTGCTTCCCATCGAGATTTAAATATAGCGCAAATGGCTTTTGATGCTACAAAACGAGAATTAGATGCCCACAATTTAAAGGTTGAAATTGCTCAAATTGAATTAGAAAAATACAATATCACTTCACCAGTTTCTGGCACAATTAAGGCCTTGCCCAACCCAAGAAATACGACCAATGCAAACGCACCCAAAGTTTTAATAGTGATTGAATAAATACCTTTAATTATTTGAAATAACCAGCTTGCCAATTGTCTTTCGCTCCTCAATCATTGCATGCGCTTTAACAATGTTTTTTAAATTAATCGGGGTCAGTGTTTGAGTTAGTGTTGTTTTAACTTTTCCACTGTCAACCAAACTTGCTACTTCGTTTAACAATTCATGCTGTTTGATTAGATCGTGTGTTGTAAACATAGAACGGGTAAACATCATCTCCCAAACCAGAGTAATGCTTTTAGCTTTGAGTAAATTAATGTTATGGTCTTTACCTGCATTGGCTAATAAACAAATACTGCCTTGTGGTGCAATTAACTCAGCCATGGTTTCAAAATATTCGTCTGGATCACCCATGCAAAGAATAAAATCTGGCGTACCCAGGTTATTGTCTTTAAATTGGTTGATAAGATCATGATGATCAACCACCACGTCAGCACCCATTTGTTTGCACCAGTCTATAGATTCAGAGCGAGAAGCAGTGGCAATAACGTTGATGCCTATGACTTGTTTGGCAAATTGGATTGCCATAGAGCCCACACCACCGGCAGCACCAATTAACAATAAAGTCTTACCCTGATCTGCTTGTGTGATTTTTAAACGATCAAATAATGATTCCCAAGCGGTAATACTGGTGAGTGGTAAAGCCGCTGTCTGAGCATAACTAAGTGAGGTTGGTTTGCGACCAACAATACGCTCATCGACTAATTGATGGGTAGCATTAGAGCCATCTCGAGTCATATCGCCAGCATAAAAAACCTCATCGCCCACTTTAAATAACGATACTTCATCGCCTACTGCACGCACAACGCCGCATGCATCAAAACCTAAAATCTTTGGTGAAGCTTGTTGCCTAGTGACAGTTTGCTTAACTTTAGCATCAATTGGGTTGATTGAAATTGCATGAATTTCAATCAAGAGATCATGTGCTGATGGTGAGTTTATTTCTTTTTCAAACTCAACAAATTCAACCCCATTAAATCCGATTGCTTGCATTTGGACTACTGTCGAGTGTTGCGCTCAATTCGCAACATGACCAGCATCATCACAAACATAATGAAAATGCCTAGAGCGGCGGCAGCGGCACCTAGCATGGCAAATCCAGTGGCTTTTTCTGCTTGCAGTGAACCCATGCGTAAAAAGTTATTTTTTGTTTGGGTGTTAACTTGCTTGGCGAACTCTTGATCATGCCATTTGATGAAATCATCAACATTGGTTTTTTCACCGCCTACGACCACCATTTGTTTGGTAAGTTTGGCTAAAGATTTGGCGTAAGCCAATTGTAAATCTTTAGGGTAATCATTTGATTTAATCTTGACCAAAATTTTAACTTTTTGCGCTAAGTCTGTTTTGTCAATCAAGGTATCAGGTAGTGTATCTAATGCGGCCACCATGTCTGTCACTTGCGCATCAAACGTTTGATTAAATTCATCGCCCTCTTTTAAATCTGTACTAATTTCCACCGCTTGGGCACTGATAGGATTTTGATAATCTGCAAAATTAATCACTGGTGTGTCAATTTGATCGCTGGCCTCAGTGTTAATTTTTTGATAACTGGAAACACCTAGTATCACAACTGCAGCAAACGCAAGCATTGCAAACAACAAACCTAAACGTTGCACAATTTTAAAAAAGTTTTTTTCGATTGATCTCAACATATTATTATCCTTTTAAAATATCTTTGGCACCCAGTGAAATTAGCTGATCTGCTAAAGCCACACCTAGCTGCTCTGCCTCGTCAACATATCCACTAACATGCTCTTTTAAAATCACACCCGTATCTACATTACCCACCAAACCCGTTAAAGTGATTTGATCGCCATCAATGGTAGAGAAACCTGCAATTGGCACTGAACATCCCCCTTCAAGACGAGCATTCATAGCACGTTCACAAGTCACTCTATAAGAAGTCTTGGTATCAATTAAAGGGGTGATTAAATCTAGAACCTCTTGATCGTTTTCACGGATTTCAATACCAACGGCACCTTGACCAACTGCTGGTAATGATTGTTCAGCGGGAATTTGCTGTTTAATGCGATCTTCGAACTCTAGGCGAATTAAACCCGCACAAGCCAAAATAATCGCATCATACTCGCCGTCATCGAGTTTCTTAAGTCGAGTATTGACATTACCGCGCAGATCTAAGATTTCTAAATCAGGTCGAGTGGCTTTAAGCTGCACAATACGACGCATCGAGCAAGTACCAACCTTAGCGCCTTGAGGCAAGTCATTAATACTGTCAAAATTGTTTGAGACAAACGCATCAAAAGGGTTTTCACGCTTAAGTATCGCGCCAAGCTCAAACCCTGCTGGAATTTCATACGGCACATCTTTCATTGAATGTACAGCAATATCGGCAACACCTTCCATCATGCCAACTTCAAGTTCTTTAATAAATAAACCTTTGCCGCCAATCTTAGATAAAGGGGAATTAAGTATTTGATCGCCCTTAGTGGTCATCTTAACTAGCTCAACTTTTAGGTCAGGATGGTGCTGCTCTAATCTGGCTTTAACATGCTCTGCTTGCCATAAGGCTAGCGGGCTTTTACGTGTTGCAATTTTTAAAGTTTTATTCATGCTTTGTATTACACATGTCAGTATAGCTGAAGAGCTTACCCTGCCAGTTGCAAAAGACTTTTTAATGGACTCTCAAAAAGTTTGGAAACAAAAGACACCTATTTTAATAATGTTTTCTATCCCTGACTGTGGATATTGCAAAATAATCAAAGAAGAAGTTTTAAGCCCAATGGCAACAATGGATGAATACAACAACAAAATTATCATTCGCCATATTAATGCGGACAGCTTTGAAGAAATTAACAACTTTTACAACGAAGAAGTCTCACATAATGAATTTGCTTTTAAGTATGCGATCAACTTCTTTCCAACCGTTATTCTAGTTGACAATTATGGCTCAACCCTGGGTAAAATCATTGGTGTACCTAGTGAAGAACTATATTGGACTGATCTAGATGAAGTGATTGAAAAGTCAACTAAAAAATTACATCAACGAATGGGTGCAACATTATGACAACAAAAACTAATCAATCTTGGGGTGGACGTTTTAACGAACCAACTGACGAGTTCGTGAAGATTTTTGGCGCCTCGGTGTTTTTTGACAAGATTCTTGCACCGTACGACATTCAAGGCTCAATCGCACACGCGACAATGCTAAGTGAAGTTGGCATTCTAACAACAGAAGAAAAAGACCAAGTTATTACAGGCCTTAATCAAATTTTAGCTGAAATTGAATCAGGTGATTTTGAATGGTCGGTCGCACTTGAAGACGTGCACATGAACATTGAATCACGTCTGACTGAAATCTGCGGTGATGCTGGCAAGAAATTACACACTGGTCGTTCACGTAACGACCAAGTTGCGACTGATATTCGCCTATATTTACGCGATCAGGTTGACGAAATTAGTGCACAAGTTAAACGTCTACAATCAGCACTGCTTGACTTAGCTGAAAAAGAAGCTAGCACGATTATGCCTGGCTTTACACACCTACAAGCTGCACAGCCTGTTAGCTTTGGACATCATATGATGGCCTATTTTGAAATGCTATCACGTGATGCTGAGCGTCTGCTTGATGCTCAAAAGCGTATTAATACAATGCCACTTGGTAGTGCTGCATTAGCGGGCACCACTTATCCGATTAATCGTCAGCGTACGGCAGAGTTATTGGGCTTTGATCGTATTTGTAATAATTCACTCGATGGTGTGAGTGATCGAGATTTTGCCATTGAGTTTTTATCGGCAGCCAGCATTATTATGATGCATTTATCTCGTTTTTCAGAAGAGTTGATTCTTTGGTCGAGCGCACAATTTGATTTTATTGAACTGCCAGATAGTTTTTGTACGGGCTCATCCATTATGCCGCAGAAGAAAAACCCTGATGTGCCAGAATTAGTGCGTGGTAAAACTGGCCGTGTGTATGGCAACCTTACTTCATTATTAACGATTATGAAGTCACAGCCGCTCGCCTATAACAAAGACAATCAGGAAGATAAAGAGCCGCTGTTTGATACGGTTGATACGCTCAAGGCTTGCTTGCGTGTGTTTGCTGATATGGTGCCAACCATTGAAGCCAAGCGCGATAATATGTATAACTCAACTAAAAAGGGTTATACCACTGCCACCGACCTGGCTGATTATTTGGTCAAAAAAGGCTTGCCGTTTCGTGATGCACACGAGGTGGTTGGACAGTCTGTGTCTTATGGTATTGAACACCAAAAAGACCTTAGTGAATTAAGCCTGGAAGAACTACAAGTTTTTGATGATCGTATTGAAAACGATGTATTTGATATACTGTCTTTAGAAGGCTCAATTAATGCGCGTAATCACTTAGGTGCAACTGCGCCTGATCAAGTTAAACAAGCCATTAAGGCCGCACGAAAAACACTTTAACCATGAGAGTATTATTTGCAGGCACGCCTGAATTTTCAGTTGGTGTGTTGGCGGCTTTAATAACTGCCGGCCATGAAATTGTTGGTGTGTATTGCCAGCCAGATCGCCCCAAAGGCCGTGGTCGTGTGCTTAGTGCCTGCCCAGTAAAAGAAAAAGCCTTAGAGCACAATCTAGATATCTTTCAACCTGAAAGCTTAAAAGATGAAGCTGAACAACAAACCTTAGCTAGCCTTAATGCAGATGTAATGGTAGTAGTAGCCTATGGCCAGCTCTTGCCTAAAGTTGTACTAGAAACCCCTAAATACGGCTGCTTAAATATACACGCATCACTTCTACCACGCTGGCGTGGTGCAGCACCTATTCAACGCGCCATTATTTCTGGAGATAATCAGACTGGTATCGGCATCATGCAAATGAATGAAGGACTGGATACAGGCGACGTTTT
>CAZKWW010000017.1:0-10587 GCA_964556635.1 uncultured Candidatus Ruthturnera sp. | reverse complement strand
AAAACTATTTTATCTGTATCAGATATATTAAAAAATTCTTTCCAAATAAATAAAAAGTATAAATTCAGCGTTCTCCTAAGCTATTTACTGTGGCTATTAACTTGCTGGATTCCATACATTAATTTAGGGACTACCATAGGCCTAAAATCTATGATTGTTAAGATTAGTAAAAATGAGAATATTTCGGCATTTGATATTTTTGATGAGTCTCATAGGCGGAATATAGGAGAATTTTTAACACTAAGTTTTATGTCATACTATGTTATACTATTTAGTATATCTGTATTTTTTGTTATTCCTGGCTTGGTAATGTCCTTAGCATGGTCTCAAATTTATTTTGTTGTGCCTCAATAAATTTTAAATAAGTGTAGGTTTTTCCCTCTTTTGTATCAAGCGAAGATTTGATCGGCGCCAATAATAAAGATTGATCAGCAAATTCTTTCATGTGCATCATCGGTGAATCATCACTTCGAGAGCCTCGACCAAGCCCAGGCATAATCACTGTATCAAACTCTAGGCCTTTAGATTGGTGAATGGTCATGAGTCCTACATTTGCTTTTTCACTCGGTGCATACAACTCATCTAAGGCAGCTTCAATTGTTTCAATGTTGAGTGATTGTTGTTGCTCGCAGTTATTGATAATTGATAAAAATTGATCTTTAATTAACGCATCAGATGATGACAATGAACGAGTAATGCCAAGCTGGTCAATCGCAAAAGTGAGTAATTCTACAAAGTCGAATCGACCTTGATTATCCAAAACTTCACGTAAACACGAATAAAGATGCTGCACCCTATCTTTGCCATCTCGGCTCAATTGGGTCAAAATACTTTCATTGGCCAATTGCTCATAAATAATCTGACCATCTTCTTTTGAAAGAACCAAAATATCATTTAGCGTAAGCCCACACCAAGGAGAGCGCAATATACTCAGCCAAGCCAGCTTGTCACCAAGATGCATTAGCGCTCGTGCCAATGAAAATAAATCTCGTGTTAATAGGCGGTCTTTAAGTGGGGTAATTTTTAATGATTCAAACTCAATATTATGCTGCTTTAACAAAGGCGCTATCTCCACCAAATGTGAGCGGCTTCTTACCAATATTGCTATCTTGTCAGTAGGGTTGTCAGCCAAGCTAGATTGCACAACGTCCAGCACCGTTTGTGCTTCTTGTACAAATTGATCCTCAGCAAATGGATGAAAAGTAATGGCCTGATGGTGCTCTTCATTTGAAGCAGATTGAGAGGGTGAATAGGAAATAGCGCCTTGATAGATATCTTCATTCTCAGGGAAAATAGCCTGAAAAAATTGATTATTACCTTCTACAATGCTTTTGGATGAGCGAAAGTTTGTACTTAGTAATAACGAGCTAGGCTTGATGTTAGCAATGCCATTCGCTTTAACTTGTAAAAACAAGCCAACTTGAGATTCTCTAAATCGATAGATTGATTGCATTGGATCGCCCACCAAAAATAAAGTTTTTCCATCATTTGGTTGCCAATGTTTAATCAGTTTTTCAATGGTGTTAAACTGTGAAGCAGAGGTATCTTGAAATTCATCAATGAGCAAATGTTGTAATTGAAAATCTAAAAATAAAGCCACATCACTGATATTGGATCGATCATCCAACGCTTGATTGGCATTAAGCGCCACTTCGATAAAATCTTGTGATTGTTGTTGTTCAAAGTTCAAATTAAGTTGTGCAACACACAGCTTTAATACCTGTGCAATAACCGAAAGTATGTGGGTTTGGTCTTGAGAAAAATTAACATCCGGCAAACTAAACAGTTCAAACAGTAATGCTCTAAAAGCGTCTTGCCCTTGTAAGCCATCTAATAATGCTATGAATTCATCTTTTTGTGTTTTGGTTTCTACTGGAAAGCCATTTCTTTTGTCAACGCTTTTGCGCCATTCATTCTCTTTTTTATTGCCGCCTTTAAGTAATAAATCAGCCAACGATTGCCATTGCTCTAGTGAATCATAACTACAATTTGGCAATGATTGAATATGTGAATATTTCGTATTAACTTGCAATATTTCAAACAAACGACGATCTAAATGTTGCTTGGCCATTTGCTCTAAACGCAACAAATGTGCCTCGACAATTTTCCTAGCGTTGTCTTGAAGCAATGCCGGACTAAGTGCCTCACCTTGATATAGTCGAGTCAGCCATTGGTCGCGCTTAGATAGCATGTAAGTAACCAAACGATAAAACTTCTCTACATTATTATCTAAATACAATAATAGATCAGCAATGGCGCTACCGTGCTGTGGATCGTCAACCAACAACAGAGTTTGCATCGCCGCCTGTTTATAAGCGTGGTTTCTCTGCCATTGCTGTGCCATAATTTGGCGTGGTACCAATTGTGCCTTAGATGGATAGCGACTACTAATCAGGCTAGATAATCCATCAATAGTGGCTATTTTTAAGCGTTTGGGGTTGTCTAGCAATTGCCAATTTCGCTCATCCGAACGCGCCATTACTCTTTGCGCTAAATCATAAGTAATTTGCTTATGCGCTTCTTTCGGTCGAGATTGTTTGCTTAATTTTAAAGCGGATAAAACTCGATCATTTAACTCATCAACTGCCTTATTAGTAAAGGTCATGGCGATGACATTCTCGGGCTCTGAACACGTTGTCAGTAGCTTAAGATAGCGCTGTGTTAGTAATTCGGTTTTGCCTGAACCAGCAGGTGCTTGAACAATATAAGATTGTGTAATGTCTAGGGCTTGATCTCTTTGCGTCTGATCACTCATACGCGTTTGTCATCACATTGAGTCAGGCGCATTAACACCAAGTAGATTTAGCCCGTTAGACAGTACTTGTTTCACTGCGCTAATGAGTAATAATCTAGAATTTCTCAAAGTCGTATCTTCGACCAAAAATTCACTATTATTGTAATAACTATGAAAATCACCAGCCAATTCACGTAAATAATACGCCAACACATGAGGTTCATAATTAAGCGCTGAAGATTGCACAACATCCTTGTAGCGATTTAGTTGTTTAATCAAAGTACTTTCTACTTCACTGTCTAATTGTGACAAATCAATCTTGGTCATATCGCCGGCATCTTGCTTAAGTACTGAGCAAATACGGGCATGAGCGTATTGAATATAAAATACTGGATTTTCATTGGTTTTGGATTTGGCCAAATCAAGATCAAAATCCATGTGTTGTTCTGATTTTCGCAATACGTAGAAAAAACGCGCTGCATCGTTACCAACTTCATTACGCAGTTCTTCTAAGGTAACGAACGATCCGCTGCGTGTCGACATGGGCACTTTTTTACCACCTCTATACAAATTAGCATACTGCACCAATAAAATTTCTAATTTACTTTCGTCATGACCAAGCGCCTTAATAGAGGCCTTAACTCTAGCAATATAACCATGATGGTCTGCACCCCAAATATTAATAATTTTGTCATAACCGCGCTCAAACTTTTCTAAGTGATAAGCAATGTCTGAGGCAAAATAAGTGTGCATACCATTATCGCGCACCACGACCCGGTCAAGATCATCGCCAAAATCTGTGGTCTTAAACCAAAGTGCATTGTCTTTTTCATAAATATAGCCAGAAGCCTGCAGGGCCTCAACAGTGGTTTTTGACAAACCACTGTCCACTAAAGACTGCTCAGAAAACCATTGTTGATAATCAACACCAAATTCTGACAAATCGGCCTTGATGCCGCCCAAAATATGGTTAATTGCTAAATCAAATATTGCTTTGTAGTTATCGCCCAACTGAGCTTTGCAGTTAGCAATTAAGTCATCAATATGCTTCTCTTTATCGCCACCCTCTTTTTCATCTTTACAGACGTTGTCAAAAATATCTAACTTATCAATACCGTTAATTTGCTTAGCAATGTCAACAATATAATCACCTTGATAGCCATTGTCTGGGAAGCGATCGGTTTCAACATAACGCAAATAAACTGATGTGGCCAAAATATCCATTTGACGGCCCGCATCATTCACATAATATTCGTTATCTACTTCAAAGCCAACTGCTCGCAACAAATTAGCCACGGTGGCGCCATAAGCCGCACCTCGACCATGCCCAACATGCAGTGGTCCCGTTGGATTGGCCGACACAAACTCAAGCAATACGCGTTGCTTAGCACCTATATCAGACAAGCCAAAAGCTTTTCCTTGATCGATAATTTGACTCACCACTGAAGCATTCGAGCCTTGTGACATGAAAAAATTAATAAAGCCTGGGCCTGCAATTTCTGTCTTGTCTATTTCTGATGAATCTGGCAAATTGTCAATAATTTGCTGTGCTAAATCACGTGGGGAGCACTTGGCCTGCTTAGACAACACCATGGCAATATTAGAGGCAAAATCACCTTGTGTTTTATCCTTAGAATGGTCAATACGGATATTACCAGGTACCTCACTAAGCACGCTGCTAGCGACTAAGGCTTCTAAACTTTGGGTTAATAGGGTTTGTAATTGTTCTTTCATAACTTCTAGTGTGCCTGTTGCCAAGAATCGCCAATACCCACATCAACCACCAGCGGAATATCTAATGGATAAGTATCGCTCATCAGTGTTTGTATTTTATGTGCAAATTCATCTGCCTTTGAAGCTTTCACCTCAAAAACCAACTCATCATGTACTTGCATGATCATTTTAATATCTGAGTTGTCATCACCAATCCACTGATCAACATCAAGCATGGCTTTTTTAATAATGTCGGCTGAAGAGCCTTGCATTGGTGCGTTAATTGCGGTGCGTAGGGCGTGTTGTTGTAGCATTTTATTCTTCGCATTAATTTGTGGCAAGTACAAACGCCTACCCATGACGGTTTCAACATAACCCTGTGCTTTGGCTGTTTCTCTAATGTTATCCATATAATTCAAAACGCCAGGGTAGTTTTCAAAATAAGCATCAATATAAGCTTTAGCTTCTGTTCTAGAAACATCAATTTGCTTTGCCAAACCAAAAGCACTCATGCCATAAATCAAACCAAAATTAATGGCCTTAGCATTACGACGATGATCTTTTGTTACCTCATCAAGTGGCACATTAAACATCATTGATGCAGTGGCACTATGCACGTCTACATTGTTATTAAACGCCTCTAACAAGTGCTCATCTTTTGAAATGTGCGCCATAATTCTTAACTCAATTTGAGAATAGTCTGCCGCAATAACAACATTACCCTTGCTGGCAATAAAGGCACCCCTAATACGTGCACCTTGCTCAGATCGAATAGGGATGTTTTGCAAATTTGGATTGGAAGAAGACAATCGACCTGTTGCGGTTACTGCCTGATGATAAGAAGTGTGCAGACGCCCAGTTTTAAGATCAATTTGCTTAGGCAGGGCTTCCAAATAAGTCGAGTTCAATTTGGTCAGTGTGCGGTAGCTTAAAATCAAGTCCACCAACGGATGATCTAGCAACTTTAACGCTTCCTCGTTGGTAGAAGGTGCGCCTTTAGGTGTTTTCTTTTTAGCCTCTAACCCCAGGCCATCTTCAGAAAACAAAATTTGCTGAATTTGCTTAGGCGACTCTAAATTAAACACATCGCCAGCCAACTCATATGCTTGCGACTCAATGGCTTTCATTTGTGATGCGATGTCTAACTGTTGTGCGTTTAGAGCATTAACATCTAGCTCTACACCATTACGCTCCATGCGTACCAACACTTCGATTAATGGCACTTCTAAGGTTTGATACAATTTAGCCAATTTGGGATATTGTGCCAAATCAGCATCCAATACTTGATTAAGCGCTTGAGTGACAATCACATCCTCACAAGCGTACGGAAATGCTTGATCTAGACCAACCTGATTAAAGGTAATTTGCTTTTTACCTTTGCCCGCCACATCAGAAAAATGAATGGTTTGATGATTAAGATAGTACTCAGCCAAATCATCCATGTTGTGTCGCGTTGCCACTGAATTTAAACAATAAGACTTCACCATGGTGTCGTCACGAATGCCTTTTAACACAATGTCATAATTGGCTAAAACATGGGTATCGTATTTGAGATTTTGCCCTATCTTGCCAACGGCAGTATTTTCTAAAATGGGTTTTAGTTTATTTAAAACATCTTCAAAATTTAATTGTTTTGGCGCATCTAGATAATCATGTGCAACCGGCACGTAAAAACTGTCTTTATCAAGCAAAAATACCCAGCCAACAATTTGGGCGTTCATATAATCTAATGATGTTGTTTCTAGATCAAAAACAAAAGCGCTACTTTGTTCTAATCTTTGCACCATGGCTTCAAAAGTTTGCTTCTCTAATACGAGCGTTTGAGAGTAGTCAGCCATAAAATCATGACTTGGTGCGCTATTGGTTGTCTCAACCACGACTTCGCTTTCCACTGGCGCTATCGGTACTGATGCAGGTGGTTCATTAGTAGCATTTAGCTGTTTTAGCCACATTGAAAACCCATATTGCTGAAACAAACTGGCTAACTTGGCATTGTCTGGGCCAGGCTCATCTGTCAAAATATCACAAGGCAAATCAACATCAAATTTAAGCTGTACTAATTGATAAGACAAGTCTAATAAATCAAAACTGTCACGTAATTTTTCACCAACTTTACCATTAACTTGATCAGCATTAGCTTTAATACCTTCGATATTTTCAAACTGAGCAAGCCATTTGATTGCTGTTTTTGGACCAACACTTGGCACGCCTGGAATGTTATCTGCACTATCGCCAGTCAACGCCAACAAGTCTAAGATTTGATTAGGGCGTACACCCATTTTTTCTGCCACGCCTACTTGATCAAACAACTCACCCTTCATATTAAGCTGAACAATGTTGTCACTCACCAATTGCATCAAGTCTTTATCGCCACTAGCAATAACGGTTTTTAATTTGTTTTCATCGGCGCAACGACTCAACGTGGCAATCACATCATCCGCCTCGACACCAGGCACACACATAAAATGAAAACCCATGGCACGAATAATTTCATACAATGGCTCAACCTGCATAATTAGCTCATCATCAGCCGGCTTACGGTGCGCCTTATATTCTGGATAAATCTCATGCCGATGGTTCTTTCCCTTGGCATCAAAAATAGCAATTATTTTGGCTTGTGGGTATTGTCGTTGCAAATGCTTAATCGCATTAATAACGCCAAACATAGCTCCTGTTGGAAAACCATCATCATTGGTTAAATTTTGCGAAAGCGTAGAAAAATAGGCCCTGAATAAAAAGGCTGATCCATCTAATAAAATGAGTTGATGTGACATGTGCCAAATTTTACCAATTTTTACTCGGCAAGATAGGGCTTAACTGACATATCAACGGTATAAAATAAGCTTTATTTGATTAAATGATTGTGCCCACTTCCGAAACACTTATTAGCGCCCACAATATCAGCTTAAGCCATCATGGAAAGTCTGTATTAGACAACGTTAGTTTTGAGCTAAAACAAGGTGAATTTATCACCTTAATTGGCCCCAATGGTGCTGGAAAAAGCTCGTTAATAAAAGTCTTGTTGGGCTTAATTAAAGCCGACAATGGTGATATCAAACGATCAAGCAATATTAGACTTGGCTATACACCGCAAACTTTTAGTCCCAATCCGTTTATTCCAATCTCAGTGATTGATTTTCTGAAATTAAATCAAAAAATCGCTCAAAACTTTATACATGAAACAGCCTTGTTAACCGGCATTGAAGGCTTATTAGATTCGCCATTAAAAAGCCTTTCTGGTGGTGAATTGCAGCGCGTCTTACTTGCTCGCGCCCTATTGAGCAAGCCCAACGTTCTTATCTTAGATGAGCCCGCTCAAAATCTAGATGTGAATGGTCAAATGCATTTGTATAAATTGATCCAAGATATTCACCAACAACAAGGTTGTGCGGTGCTAATGGTCTCACATGATTTACACCGAGTGATGAAAGAATCCACGCAAGTGTTGTGTTTGTACCATCATATTTGCTGCATGGGGCAACCTGAAACCATTATTAAAGACAGTCAATTTAATGATTTGTTTGCTGACCAGATGGATGAATTAATGGCGACTTATGAGCACCATCATAATCATTGCCACGAAGATTAAAGGTTTTAGCGTCCTATAACATATTTACTTTTATAGCTGTCACAACCTTTGTCATTAGCATCAACTAACGCACATAATTCTTTTGAAGCGCCGTGTGAGAAGCTGCCTTTAGAAACTTGCACAACAACATTCCATCTGCCTTTTAAAGGAAGTGAGACTTGTGCTGTGTACACAGAGTCATCAAATTTCATTGGCACAGAAAACTCATTCTTTGCGCCTACTGAACGCTCAAAATAGGCCATAACCTTAGCATCTGTTAGTACTTGATTGTGTTGTGCAATTGCAACTGAGTATGTTTGAGGGGTTTCATGCAAGACCAACTTTGGTGTGTTGAAGTCTAACACCCAGCCTTGTTCGTCTAGTTTCTTCTTGACAGCCAACACCGCCCCATAGCGCTCACCACTTTTATATGCATCCTCAACCACCATTCCCGGATGTGATTCTAATGCAGTAATAATACGATACACCGTGGCACCGACCAAAATTAAAAATAGTGTCAGCATTGACACCATCATTGGGCTTTTTTGAAAAGTCATTTAACGCATACTCTTAGGGGTAAAAAATGATGACTCATATTTTAAGGTTGTATCATCGCTTGTGACTGAAAAAATCACGTCATTATTGTCACCCACATCGCGTTCAAATGCTTTCAAATAAACGTATATTGACTTAACATTGCCTGTTGGAATAGTAACGTCTGGAATTTCTTTTGTAGATTTTAAGTCTTTAATCGTACTATCAAAACCAATGTTAACCAACATTGGCTGGTCAGTTTTATTCATAACTTTTAGTTCGTATTTATTACGAATAGAACCGTCTGAAAGTTGCACAAAGAGTGGCTGCCTATCATGCAATACTTTAAGATCCATCGATGCAATATTAAACAAACCATAAGTTAAAATCGATAAAGCGGTTAGCAAAATAGTTGAATACACAATCACCCTAGGGCGTTTATATAAGGCAACAAAAGGTTTGTTGAATTTCATTTCATCAAGTGAAGTGTAGCGAATCAGGCCCTTTGGTTTGCCTACTTTACCCATCACCGAATCACAGGCATCAATACACAAGCCACAAGTGATACAGCCGTACTCTTGGCCTTTACGAATATCAACACCGGTTGGGCACACTGCTACACACTGATTACAATCAATACAATCACCTTGCCCTTCGGCGTATTTTCCTTTCTTTAATTTGCCGCGTTCTTCACCACGATAATGATCATAGGTTGGCATGATGGTTTGTTTGTCTACCATTGCACCTTGAATACGCGCATAAGGGCAAATCCACAAACAAGATTGCTCGCGCATATGTCCGGCAAAAGTATAAGCGCCCAATGAGATGGCAGCGGTAATGGTCAGCGTCGTACTAGAGGCAGACCCATCAAAATAATCAGCCCACGATACGCCAAAATACAGCATCCAAGTAACGCCAGATAACAGTGCAATTGCCAGCCAAATTAGATGTTTAGAGATCTTGATTCTAATTTTTGTAAAATTCCAGGGCGCTGCTTCTAATTTACGGCGTTTTGCAGGTGGGCCTTCTAGCTTATTTTCAATAAAAGTGAAAATATCAGTCCAAATAGTTTGGAAACAAAAATAACCACAAAATACACGTCCTAGTACTGTCGTCATTGCCGCTAATAAAATAGCCAGAAACAACAACACCATGGTTAACATCCATAAATCTTGAGGGAAAATCGTAACGTCAAACAAATGATACTGGCGTTTTTCCATGTTGAATAAAATCGCCTGCTGTCCATTCCAAGTAACATAAGGACCAAAGAAAAAAGGCGACCATACTGCAATAGCCAACCATTTAATATTACGAAATTTTCCCTTCATGCGCTTAGCATGAACAGTCTTTTCACCTAGGTTTTGCACCCATTGTTCGCCTTCTTCGTATAGGCTATCAACTTGATTGCTCTCTTTACTCATACCCTCTCTCTAAGATGTTTCATAAATTCGCAACATCATATCATTAATAGGGGTATTAATGCATTGATATGGGTCAATAATACAGCTAAGCATTCAGCATTAAAACATGCCTCTGATATAATGTTATTTTTTATTTAACGGATCCACCATGAAAGATATTATTGAAGCTGCTTTTGAAGACAGAGCCAACCTCAACCCACAAACTGCCAGCACAGAAGTCAAACAAGCAGTTGCTGAGGCTATTCATCTGCTTGACTCAGGTCAGGCGCGTGTTGCTGAACAACAGGCAGTGGGCGATTGGAGCGGTAACGAGTGGTTAAAAAAAGCCGTATTGTTATCATTCAGACTAGAAGACAACGTACCAATGGCGGGTGGTTTTACTCAATACTATGATAAGGTTCCGTCAAAATTTGTAGATCTTACGCCAGAAGAATTTAAAGCAACTGGCGTACGTGTGGTGCCACCTGCCAGTGCGCGCCGCGGTTCTTTCATTGCGCAAGATACGGTACTAATGCCATCCTATGTTAATATCGGTGCTTATGTTGATTCTGGCACGATGGTAGATACTTGGGCAACGGTTGGCTCATGCGCACAAATTGGTAAAAATGTTCACCTTT
>CAZKWW010000016.1:0-10757 GCA_964556635.1 uncultured Candidatus Ruthturnera sp. | reverse complement strand
CAACAGCTGTACTTACTACTAATGTTTGAAGTTTCATACTTCTCTCCTCTTTTTTATATATAAAAAATAACTCATTATTGAGTTGTTATTATTAACCCCCCCAAGAAGGCGGAGGCTAAAAATTCTGTTGTTAATTAATCGCAGCTTGGCTCTTCTTCCAAATTGTGATTAGCGAAGAAGTCCATTACACACTCTTCTTTTTCGTCGTCTTCTTTACCGTCACAAAAATCTTGTGCGCCGTCACGAACTAATTGCTTTTGCGCTTCTGTTGCGCCAGCACCTAATGCAGGTACAGTCTCACCGTCTTGATGTGCGAATGATGTTGCACTTAATAAAAATCCAAATAATATGACTAACTTTTTCACTACTTCTCTCCTTAAGTTTTATTGCCCAAAACTACCTTTATACCATTGTTATCAGCGATTACAAGTTTTTTTTGTACTATTTGAATATCATAATATACTAATAATAAAGCGTTCATTATGAACAATATCAAAAAAATATTGATGATTTAACTTATTTCATCCATCGCCTGATTGGCTAATTCATCCGCCATATCATTGCCTATATCACCACTATGACCTTTAACCCAATGCCAATGCACATTGTGCTTAATATTAACCTCATCAAGCTTTTGCCATAGGTCAACATTTTTTACTGGTTTTTTATTAGCCGTCTTCCAGTCTCGTAACTTCCAACCTTTAATCCATTCATTAATACCACTCATCACATATTTAGAATCCGTATATAAGTCAATATCAATGGTGCTTGACTTAATAGCCTCTAATGCTTTGATCGCTGCTGTGAGTTCCATGCGATTATTAGTCGTGTCTTTTTCACCGCCTTTGAGTTTTTTATCATGATCGCCGTATCGAAGCCACACGCCCCAGCCACCCACACCCGGATTTCCTCGGCAACCACCATCGGTGTAAATTATTATTTTATTCATGTCTTCTTATTGATTAATGATTATTGATTTGGAGCCAATACTCTAGTAATGCTAGATGCCATAAACGTGATCCATTCAGTGCGGTCATATATTGCTCCGGCTGGTTAATGACTTTTTGTACAAATGTTTGATTATAAACACCTCGATTAATACACTGGGTAGAATTCAAAATATCAGCCATAAACTCTAAAAACTCACCGCGTACGTATTTAAGCGCTGGCATCGGAAAATAGCCTTTCTTGCGATCAATGACACTATCGGGTAATAAACCACGAGAAATCTGTTTAAGCGGGTGTTTGCCCTCTTCACTCATCTTTAAACCGGGCGAAATACTCAGTGCGTGCTCTACCAGTTGATAATCCATAAATGGTACACGCGCTTCCAACCCCCAAGCCATGGTCATGTTATCAACACGTTTGACTGGGTCATCTACCACTAAGCGGGTAATATCAGTACGAAAGACCTTGTCCATAAACTCATCCGCATTGGCCTTAGCAAATTCTTTGTTTAACCAAGTCTGCGTATGATTACCACTGTGATACTGCTGATTAACGGTTTGTAAATACTCCTCATAAGGTCGATCAACATAATGTTTGGCAAAGCGCTCTACCTCGGTACCTGATTCAGCCTGCATGCGTGGATACCAAAAATATCCGGCAAAAGCCTCATCTGCCCCTTGACCTGACAATACCACTTTAATGTGTTTTGACACTTGCTCTGAAAGCAAATAAAAAGCCACCGCATCTTGGCCGACCATTGGCTCTGCCATATTGGCGACTGCCTCACCCAAACGCGGCAAGACTTGTGAATTGGATACGACGTATTTTTCATGCTTGGTGTTAAACTGTTTAACAATCTGATCAGAATATTCAAACTCAGACCCGGCTTCGTCATCAATGTCTTCAAAGCCAATTGAAAAAGTACGAATATCTTGATGCCCTGCTTCATTTAGCAAACCCACCAATAATGAAGAATCCAAGCCACCTGAGAGTAATACACCAATAGGCACATCTGAGGCGTTCATTCTTTTCAGTACCGCTTTGGCGAGTAACTCATGCGTGCGCTCAATGTGCTCGGCATCACTCAGATTAGATCTTTGCGCTTTGGGTTGCCAATAGGTTTTTTCTACCGCCTTACCTTTAGTATCAATCGTTAAAGTGGTGGCTGGCTTTATTTTATTCACCCCATTTAAAATAGTATTGGGTGCTGGCACTACCCCATGTAAAGACAACTGCTGCTGTAATGCCACTGAATTAATACTGGTATCAACACCGGTAGCAACTAAAGCTTGCGTATTAGAAGCAAAACTAAACGCTTGATCAGTCAAGCTAAAATACAAAGGCTTGATACCCATGCGATCACGCGCAACAAACAGTTGATTGGTTTTTTGATTCCAAATACAAAAAGCAAACATACCATCTAAGTGAGTAACGCAATCTTCACCCCAAAAATGATAAGCTTTAATAATTACTTCTGTATCTGATTGCGAAAAGAAAGTGTAACCCTGCTTGATTAGATCTTGACGTAGAGATTGATAATTGTAAATCGTGCCATTAAAAACCAACACCAAATCTAGCGCCTCGTCTTTCATCGGTTGTGACGCATGGTTTGATAAATCAATAATACTGAGGCGTTGATGACCAAAGCCAATCCTGCCTTCTGCCCATTGCCCAGAGGCATCTGGGCCACGACGTGCAATCTTAGACATCATTACATCAAGCTCCTGCGGCTTAACCGCATGATGATCAAATCTTAACTGACCGCAAATACCGCACATAAAAAAACCACAAAGGTAAAATAGCTTATTTTATCAAGTATTACATATCGGTAATGGCACAAACACTGTATGACAAACTAATGAGTGCACACGTGGTGCGTGAAGAAGCAACCACAGCGCTTATCTATATTGACAGGCAACTGATCCACGAAGTAACTTCGCCTCAGGCTTTTGAAGGTTTAGAGATGGCCGGCAGAAAACCTTGGCGCCTAGATGCTAATCTAGCTGTGCCTGATCACAACGTACCGACCACTGAGCGCTCAAGCGGTGTCAGTGGTATTGAAGATCCGATTTCAAAATTACAAATCGAAACGCTGGACAAAAACTGCTCAGATTTTGGTATTAATGAAATTACCATGAACGATGTTCGTCAAGGCATTGTACATGTGGTTGGCCCAGAACAAGGCGCCACCCTGCCAGGTATGAGTATTGTTTGTGGCGACTCACACACCTCAACTCATGGTGCGCTCGGTGCATTGGCTTTTGGCATTGGCACTAGTGAGGTAGAACACGTGTTAGCCACGGGTTGTTTATGGCAAGCTAAATCTAAAAATTTAAAGATTGAGGTGAGTGGCGAGCTAAACGAATTTGTTAGTGCTAAAGATCTGGCTCTGTATATTATTGGTCAAATTGGTACTGCTGGTGGTACTGGCTATGCCATTGAATTTGCTGGCGACACAATTCAAGGTTTGAGCATTGAAGGTCGTATGACGCTTTGTAATATGGCGATTGAGGCCGGTGCCCGTGTGGGTATGGTGGCGGTTGATGATAAAACTATTGACTATGTTAAAGGCCGTCCTTTAGCGCCAACAGGTGATGAGTGGAATAAGGCGGTTGCCTATTGGCAAACACTACATTCTGATGTTGATGCAAAATTTGATAAAACCATTAGTTTTAATGCAAGTGATATCAAGCCACAAGTGACTTGGGGCACCTCCCCAGAAATGGTGGTTAGTGTTGATGGTAATACACCAGACCCAGCCAAGGAGACTGATCCAGTCAAAGCAGAAAGTATTCGCAATGCACTAAACTACATCCACCTAGAAGCCAATACACCAATCAACACAGTGGCTATTGACAAGGTTTTTATTGGCTCGTGCACCAATTCTCGCATTGAAGATTTACGCATAGCTGCCACCGTCGCAAAAGGAAAACACATTGCCGATAACATTAAACTGGCTTTAGTCGTGCCTGGCTCAGGCTTAATTAAAGCTCAAGCAGAAGATGAAGGTCTAGACAAAATATTTACCGATGCAGGGTTCGAATGGCGTGAAGCAGGCTGTTCGATGTGCTTAGCCATGAATGCGGACAAACTCGAAGTCGGAGAACGTTGTGCCAGTACTTCAAATCGTAATTTCGAAGGTCGTCAAGGTCAAGGTTCATTTACCCATTTGGTCAGCCCTGCGATTGCAGCGTCCAGTGCGATTGCTGGTCATTTTTCGGAGGTTAAATAAATATCATGGAAAAATTTACCACCTTAACCTCTATTGCTGCACCGCTTGATCGTGCCAATGTAGATACCGATGCCATCATTCCAAAGCAGTTTTTAAAATCAATTAAACGCTCTGGCTTTGGCCCTAACTTATTTGATGAGTGGCGCTATCTTGATCACGGTGAAGTGGGTATGGATAATACCAAACGCCCACTGAACAAAGATTTTGTTTTAAATAAAACTGAATACCAAGATGCGCAAATACTACTAGCGCGTGAAAACTTTGGTTGCGGTTCATCGCGTGAGCACGCACCTTGGGCGCTAGAAGACTATGGCTTTAGAGTGGTTATTGCCCCAAGTTTTGCTGATATTTTTTATAACAACTGCTTTAAAAACGGCATCTTGCCGATTGTGCAAGATAACAAGGTAATGGATGAACTGTTTGATTTTAATGGTGAAATCACCATTGATCTTGAGTCGCAAAGTATTCATGCCAATAACAAAAGTTATACTTTTGAAGTAGATATTGAGCGCAAGCGTCGCTTAATGAATGGCTTAGATGATATTGGACTAACTTTGCAATATTCGGACGATATTAAGGATTTTGAGAAGAATTATTTTAAAACTTATTCTTGGCTATAATTAGTCCATGATTGGTCGCCTTAGTGGAAAAATTCTAGAAAAAAACCTGCCTGAAGTTCTACTGGAAGTCAACGGCATAGGTTACGAAATTCTATGTCCAATGTCGACCTTTTACGAGATAAGCAACGAAAGTAACGTTTCCTTGCACACACACTTAGCCATTAAAGAAGATTCTCATACGTTATATGGCTTTATCTCTAAAGACGAAAAAACTTTGTTTCGTGAGTTAATCCGCGTTAACGGTATCGGCCCTAAAGTCGCACTCGCTATTCTTTCCCATCTTAACATTGCCTCGTTAATGAATGCGGTGGCAAATGAGGACGATGCACTACTCGCCAAAACCCCAGGCATTGGCAAGAAGACCGCACAAAAACTCATTGTAGAGCTTAAAGATCGACTAGAAAAATTAGAGCTGAGCAACACGAAACATCAAAAAATTACAGCCAGTAATACCAACCCAAATACTCAAAAAGCATCAGCCGCCTTGCAAGCACTTGGATTTAAAGTCAAAGAAGCCGATAGAATGCTAAATGCTATTAGTGATGATTCACTCTCAACTGAAGAGCTGATTCGTCAAGCACTGCAAAATAAATAATTTCGAATATTTTATTTTCAAAAATATTCAAAATAATCAAAATTACCTAAAACTCCTCTAAACAAGAACCTCATCCCCTATATAAAAGGGATGAAAAGGTGTTTTTAAGGCTAAAAATAAAGATTTTTAAGTAAAAAACCTCCTTTTTCAAGATTAATTCTACTGATTAAGAAAAATTTAGCAAATTTTCAAAATCACCCCACAAAGTCTAAGATTGCTATAATCAAAGTATGTTTAGACTATTGTTATTATTAATTTTTCTGCCTGTATTAGTGTGGGCACACCCTATGGAAGAACTAGAGCAAGCTTATCTCAATAAAGGTGAAAACTACACTCCCAGGACTCAACATATTGATGATAAAGGTCGTGCTAAATTTGTTAATCATTTAATTTTAGAGTCATCTCCTTATTTACTGCAACACGCACATAATCCTGTTAATTGGTATGGTTTTTCAGATGAAGCCTTTGATAAAGCCAAACTTGAGAATAAGCCAATTTTTATCTCTATTGGCTATGCCACTTGCCACTGGTGTCACGTAATGGAAGAAGAAAGCTTTGATGATATTGAGGTAGCAGAATTTCTCAATAAACATTTTATTTCCATTAAAGTGGATCGTGAAATACGCCCTGATGTAGATGCGACTTATATGAATGTGTCTCAACTCATCAATGGCTCTGGTGGATGGCCGCTTAATGCAGTTATACTGCCAGATGGTAAAGCATTTTTTGCGGGCACTTATTTTCCCAAGCCTCAGTTATTAGACATACTTTCACAAATACAAACCTTATGGAAAAACAACAAAGATAAAGTCATTAATCAGGCCAATGAAATTAACAATGTCTTGAATAAAGCCAAAGCCACAACTCGGGGTAATATTGATCAATCTGTCATTCCTAAGGCCATTCAAGCCTTGCTGAATAATTTTGATGAAATGGAAGGTGGTTTTGGTGAGGCACCAAAATTCCCGCATGAGTCTATGCTACTGCTGCTTATCGATGAGCAAAAACGCAATCCAAATGATGAGCAGCTGAATGCCATTACTACAACATTAGACATGATGGCTAGTGGCGGATTATTTGATGTTGTGGGTGGTGGTTTTCATAGGTATTCAACCGACAATGCGTGGTTAGTGCCACATTTTGAAAAGATGCTTTATAACCAAGCACAGTTATCATTAGTCTATACACGTGCTTACCAGCTCACGCACAAGCCACTTTATAAACGTATTGCACAGCAAACACTTGATTATGTTTTAAAAGAAATGCAAGGTAAACATGGTGGTTTTTTCTCAGCCACTGATGCAGACTCACAAGGCGAGGAAGGTACTTTCTTTGTTTGGTCAATAAACGAACTAAAAACCATTTTAAATAAAAATGAGTTTGAAAACTTTAATCAGTGGTTTGACTTATCATCACATACTGATTTTGAAGGCGATCATGTTATTCGTTTTAAAGACATTAATGACGCCAATGAAGATGACTATCAACAAATAGGTGTACTGCTTGCTAAACTATACAATGTCAGGATTAAAAGAGAACCACCACTGACTGACAATAAAGTCTTACTTTCCTGGAACGCGTTGATGATTCCTAGCTTGCTTGAAGCGGGAGAGATTTTTGATGCCGAAAAATACACAAATGCTGGCTTAGCATTAGCAAGCTATTTAGAAACATTCAATAAAAACAATCAACTTTATCGCGTGTCTATCAATAACAAACTTGAAACAACAGCACTATTTGAAGATTACGCCTATTTAGCCAACGCTTATTTATCAGTATTTGACCAAACAAATGATCAAATATGGCTTGATAGAACGATTCAACTTGTTAGGACCATGACGCAAAAATTTTGGGATAAAGAGCAATTTGGTTTTAATATGACTAATGACAATAAGTACTTAAATACTCGTTATAAAGAATCTTACGACGGGGCTATTCCGTCTGCTAACGGTATAGCCTATCAAGCCTTGGTCAAATTAAACAACAGAACGACTGGACGTGTATTCGCCCAACAAACTGAGCAATTACTAGATGCTTTTTCAACTGATATTAGCCAAAACCCCTATAGCTACAGTTCATTCATTTTAGGATTTAATAACGCTACTTTTTCTGAAACAGCCAATGTTCAATATGCTTACGATGGTCGTATACGTATTCATACCAAATTTTTAGACAAGCATCAGATTGTCATTAATTTAACACTGGCGCCACTATGGCATATTAATTCTAATCAACCACTACAAGACTCGTTGATTGCCACCAAAGTAACTAATGTAGATACTCATAACTGGCGCATAGAAGAGTCAACTTATCCAAAACCAGAGCTGCTTAAATTGGGTTTTTCGAAAGATCAAATTTCAATCTACAAGGATCAAGCAAAAATTGAGCTAAAACTAAAGCAACATTCAAAATCCTATATTTCACCAACACTCTCGCTGAGCTTGCAAGCCTGTAGTGACAAAGTCTGTTTACCGCCTACTGCGGTCACTTTAACGCCTTAAGTGGCTTTGCTAAAACGCTTAATCCAATTCACAAAATCGTAATTAATCAGATATAAGCAGGGCAACAATACCAAGGTCATCACCGTGCCAAATATTAACCCGTAACCGAGCGACAACGCCATTGGTTGTAAGATGTAGTCTGTACCGCCAATACCATAAGCCAATGGAATAACACCTGCTAACGTGGTGAGTGTTGTTAGCACTACGGCGCGCAAACGATCCTTCGCGCCTTTAATGATAAATTCGTGTGCTGAAGCACTAACGTCTGACACTTTTTCTTTTAAATAATTAAGATGTGAAACCAACACCAAAGAGTCATTCACAATAACGCCGACCAAGGCTAATGTACCTAAAATCGCAAAAAAGCTCAGCGTTTCACCATGTAAGAAAAACGCCCAAATCACACCAATGACTGAAAAAGGAATAGCGCTAAGCACCAAGAGTGGCTGTGTATAAGAATTAAACAGTAATACTAGCAATAAGAAAATACCAAAAATTGCCATCACAAATGCTCGTTTAAAGCTATCCATTGATTGCATGGTTTCTTTGGCACCACCCTCTCCAATCACACGAATGTTAGGAAAGTTATTAGCCAAATTTAGGCTTTCTAAAGCCTTGTCCATTGCACTACCTACCGTAGTAATTTCATCATCAACACTACCACTGACCAAGGTGGATCGCTGTCCATTAAAGTGATTGAAGTCTGGTTCACCTTTAATCTGCCTGATGGTGGAAAACTGAGAAATTGGTATTAAATGGCCTTTTTTATTATTCACTTTTAAAGATTGGATAAAGTCTTGTGAGTGCTGGCCGTCGCCAAAATAAATTCTAAAATTCACATCGTTTTGACCTTCACGCATGTCGGTAACATCAATACCGGTAAAAGCGGTTTTTAAATACTGGCTAACCACTGGGAAATCGATTTCTAATCGAGCCATTTTTTCAAAATCAAGCACTACTTCAATACGTGCCTTGCCTGGCTCATCATCACGATTAACATTATCAAGCCCATCAATTGATGACAAAATCTGCTCTAATCGATCAGCGGCGGCTTGACGCTGAATGTTGTCACTACCAACTAGATTAATTTCTACATCTTCACCTTGTGGCGGGCCAGGTCGTTTAATGGAAAATTTGAGCTTTTCTGCTAAGGTGACTTCACCAGCTCTAGCCTTGAGTTGTTTAAGTAGTGCTTTAGAAGTTTGTGCTCTTTCACTTGATGGAGACAGCTCGATGGTAAATTTGGCCACGTGGGTAAAGTATTTCCCCACATCAGAAGTCACTGATTCTAAATCTTCGCCTACCACCTCGCTGATTAGTGCCTCTACTTGTTCACCAACTGACTCAGTGTAGTCGAGTGAACTACCTGCTGGCATTTGTAATCTAGCACTAATCGTGTCAACGCCCACCGCAGGAAATAAAACAAACTTCATATTGGTTTTAGCAAAATACAAGGATGCTGCTAACATTAATGCAAATGCCACAATCACCACATAGCGCCATTTAAGTACAACACTTAAAAAACCCTCAAACCAAGCCTCAACTGCATCAAACCAATGGCTACTTTTAACCTTTTCATGCGAACTTGCCAAGTGTGCTGGCAAGGCGATAGACACCTCTAAAAATGACAACACTAAGGCAAAAATCACCACAATTGGAATCACATAAATAAACTTGCCCATGGTGCCATCCATCAAAAACATCGATGAGAACGCCAAAATGGTGGTGAGGATGGTGGTGATCACCGGCATAATCACATGCTTAAAACCACGCTTTGCGGATTCAAATCGGTCTTCACCACGCTGTTTGTGATGATGGATACTCTCTGCCACAATAATAGAATCATCCACCACAATACCCAACACCAAGATCATCGCTGCCAATGAAACCAAATTGATGGTTTCACCGCTTGCACCTAATAACGCCACTGTACCTAGCAAGCTTACCGGTAAACTGACCGACACCCAAAAAGCAGTTTTAAATGAGAGGAAAGCGCCCAATACAATTAGCACTAACAGTAAACCCATCATGCCATTATTGGTGACAATTTTTAGGCGGTTGCGTACATATTTAGATAAATCCGTTGAATAGAAAATTTGTAATTGATTGTCATACTTAGCATTAAGATCGGTGATTTTGTCCTTAACCAAATCAACCGTGGTAATAACATCGGCTTGCTCTTGTTTACGCACACGTAGGATAAAACCTTTTTTGCCATTCACCCGAATGATGGATTTTTCTTCTACGTTGCCACTTTCAATCTGTGCAATGTCTTTTAAACGCACGACTGGGCCTTGGAAAGTTGACTTAACAATCACATCGCCAACTGACTTGGCTTGATCAAATTTAGCTAACACCACAATGATTTTTTCATCAGTTTGACTGTGATTTTGACCAACAGTGTAGCGTGTATTACGCTTGGCAATAGCCTCTATAATTTGCGGCAAGGAGAGTTTGTGCTGATACAGTTTTTCAGGGTTAATTCTTATTTGTATTTCCCGATCCAAATAGCCATCTTTAACCACTTCAGAAACACCTTCGACTAACTCAAGAGAGTCGGCAATATTATCAGTAATTTGCCTTAACTCAGCGTAAGACAACCCCTCAGCACCAATGCTGATTTTAATAATGCTTTTTCTAGAAGTCTTTTGGTCACGTACGCTAGGCAAGTCAACTACCTCAGCTGGCAAAGATTTAATACGATTAACCGCGTTTCTAATATCTTGTTTGAGTGTGTCAATATCACTCACGTCTTGAGATAACGTTACAGTAATACTTGAGCGCCCTTCTCGAGAAACTGATGTAAATTTATCAATACCAGAAATACTACTGAGCTCATCTTCAATGAGGTTGGTGACATT
>CAZKWW010000015.1:0-11028 GCA_964556635.1 uncultured Candidatus Ruthturnera sp. | reverse complement strand
GCAATTACTAAGCACACAGAAATCCCAGGTTGTTCTTTATGCATGGGCAACCAAGCGCGTGTTGAGGACAACACAACTGTAGTTTCTACCTCAACGCGTAATTTCCCAAATCGTCTAGGTGATGGCGCTGATGTGTATTTATCTTCTGCAGAAGTTGCCGCTATTTCAGCAAAATTGGGGCACATTCCTACCGCGCAAGAATACCTAAATGCAATGCGTGATATACAAAACACATCGGATGAGATTTATCAATACTTAAACTTTGATCAAATTTCTGAATATCAAGAGGCTATTGGCCATATAGCACTTGACACTATTTTAGAAGAATAGCTAAAAACACCAGACGATAAAAAAGCCGCTATCTAAGATAAGCGGCTTTTTTATTAGAATTTCTTGAAGCGAATTATTTAATTTTTGCTTCTTTATACATGACGTGTTTTCTAACAACGGGATCAAACTTTTTAACCTCTACCTTTTCTGGGTGAAGACGTTTGTTTTTAGTTGCAGTATAAAAATGGCCAGTTTTGGCTGATGATACTAATTTAATTTTTTCTCTCATGTCTTACTCCTAAACCTTTTCGCCACGTGCACGAATTTCTGAAAGTACGGTGTCGATGCCTTTTTTATCAACAATACGCAAACCTTTTGCAGATAATTTTAGTTTTACAAAACGATTTTCACTTTCCACCCAAAAACGGTGCGTGTGCAAATTTGGGTAAAAACGACGACGCGTTCTATTGTTCGCGTGAGAAACATTATTACCACTAACTGGGCGTTTACCGGTTACTTGACATACCTTTGCCATAACTAAACTCATCAAAAATCTAAAAGAAAGGAATTATACTTAAAAAATCGCTAATTTCAAAGCGAATTTATATAAATATCCTATTTACTATTAGTTCAACAGACTGTATGATATCCACACATTGGAGGGATGGCAGAGCGGCTGAATGCACCGGTCTTGAAAACCGGCAAGGGTTAATCCCCTTCTAGGGTTCAAATCCCTATCCCTCCACCATTATTTTTCATAAGCAAACATGCCAACAACTCGCCATACCATTTTAGGTATCACTGAAAATGGACAAAAATTCAGACCTAGCGACTGGACTGAAAGATTGGTTTGTATCCAGCCAGAACAGTTAGAACGTTACAACGGCCATTTAAAAATTAGAAAAATTGACGGCATTAAATCTGTTGTGTTTGACGATGAACTCAAATACGCTTGTGAATTTACCTATGAGCGCATCCTTTCCTTTGCAAAAACCAACCATTTAACAATCACTAAAGAACTAATCGAAGACGAAGAAGACAGCAAACGTTAGTCAACATACGGGCCGTGTTGATTAATAGGCTGGTGATGTGGCGCACCACAACAAAACATAAATTCACTCTGTTCATTAGCCTTAATCGATAAATTTTGCTCTTGTTTGCATTCTATTAGCAAGGCTTCAGTGGCACTTATTGTCTCATCACCCAAGGTTATACTGCCCAATAAAACATAAATAACCGCGTTTAATCCTTCACTAATATAGATTTGGTAATGATTGTCTTTTGCAAGACTAACATGCTGATAAGTAACATCCGTATGTAGTTTGACAGGAGAGCCTTCACCCACAAGAGTGCGGCAATAACCCCCTGCAAAATCAGTCACAGGTAAGCTTTTATCCAATACTTGTTGGTAACTCGGTTCAATTGTTTTTAGTTTTTTAGGTAAATTAATCCATAACTGAATGCCACTACTTTGACCCTCTTCTGCTGGCATTTCTGAATGCACAATACCTTTGCCCGCACAAAATACTTGTGCACCACCTAGACTTACAAAAGCATCATTACCTAGATTATCCTGATGATGCATACCACCACTGAGCATGTAGGTAATAGCTTCAAAACCACGATGAGGGTGATCAGGGAAGCCATTTCCAGCACCGATATTAAAATGATCCCATAACACAAATGGATCAAAGTTCATTCGACTAGGCACGGGAAATAAACGATTCACAATAACACCATCACCCTCAAGTGTTTCTTTTGCGCTAATTTTAATGATCATCACAAATTCCTATAATTTCATACTACAATACTAGCATGATTATAGGCGCCCCAAAAGAAATTAAAACCCATGAGTATCGAGTAGGACTCACACCCACAGGTGCCAAAGCATTAATCGAATCTGGCCATCAAGTCGTTATTCAGTCTGATGCTGGATCTGCTGTGGGGTTTTCTAATAGAGACTATCAAGCAATAGGGGCAAGTGTTGTAGATTCAACTACAACCGTATTCAATCAAGCTGAAATGATTATTAAGGTTAAAGAGCCTCAGCCAAATGAATGTAAATTACTCAGTAAAAACCAAGTGCTTTTTACTTATTTACATTTGGCTGCTGATCCAAAACAAGCAGAACTATTACTAGCATCAGGTGCAACTTGTATTGCTTATGAAACCATTACTGATAACAATGGGCGCTTGCCATTACTCCAACCCATGAGTGAAATTGCAGGCCGAATGTCGATTCAATCTGGCGCCCACCACCTAGAGAAAACCCAAGGCGGATCTGGCGTATTACTCAGTGGTGCTACCGGGGTAGATGCTGCACAAGTACTGGTGCTTGGTGGTGGTGTTGTGGGTATGAATGCTGCCAAAGTGGCACTTGGTATGGGAGCACAAGTCACTATTCTTAATCGATCTCTCTCTAAACGATTAACTGATTTTCAACAAAAATACGGATCGCAACTGTCTGTTGATTTATCTAACCAAACCAATATCGAACAGCAACTAAAAACAGCCGATTTAGTTATTGGCGCGGCACTTGTTGCCGGCGCTTCAGCACCAAAACTGATTACTCTGGACATGCTCAAGCTAATGAAAAAAGGCTCTGTACTAGTGGATGTTTCTATCGATCAAGGTGGTTGTTTCGAGACTTCCAAAGTCACCACACATGATCAGCCAACTTATGTGATTGATGGAATTATTCATTATTGTGTAGGCAACATGCCGGGTGCAGTTGCACAAACGGCGACTTTGGCGCTAACGAATGCGACACTGCCTTATATTATTGAACTTGCTAATAAAAGCGCTCAACAGGCCATGCTTGATAATACAAACTTAAAAAATGGATTGAATATTTACCAAGGAAAAGTCACACACCAAGCAGTAGCTGAAAGCCTAAACTATCCCTATAACCCAGTTAACTTCTAAACACCGTACTGATCTCGATAAGCTTCAATGCGCTCGATTAGCACTTGATCATCGCCTTGTTTTAAATAGTCGATCAGATGACCGAGATTGATAATACTGAGCACAGTAATGCCAAAATTTTCTTCCACTTCTTGAATGGCTGATTTATCGCCTTTGCCTTTTTCTTGACGATCAACGGCCACAATAACGCCTTTGGCTTTAGCGCCATTCGCATCAATAATATCCATAGCTTCACGAATGGCTGTACCAGCTGTGATGACATCATCAATAATTAAAATATCGCCCTCTAACGCATGGCCGACAATGTCACCACCTTCGCCATGAGTTTTGGCTTCTTTGCGGTTAAAACTATAAGGCACATTTTTATTAAACGAATCATTCAGTGCCATTGCACAAGCAGTAGCCAACGGAATGCCTTTGTAAGCAGGGCCAAATAATACATCAAACCCTAATCCACTCTCGGTGATGGCTTGGGCGTAGAATTTGCCTAATTTTGATAAATGTTCACCGGTATTAAACGAGCCGGCATTAAAGAAATAAGGGCTAACGCGGCCAGATTTAAGCGTAAATTCACCAAATTTGAGTGCGCCAATTTCCAACATAAAATCCACAAATTCTTTTTGATACTGTTGCATACATTCCTCTAAAATATTTCCAATGAAGAGAATTATAACGGCTAACGTCAACGGAATTCGAGCAGCTGAGAGAAAAGGTTTTTTTGCTTGGATGAAAAGCCAAAATGCTGATGTAATTTGCGTACAAGAAATCAAAGCGCAAGAAGACCAATTGGATGAAAAATTTTATCCAAAAGGTATGCACACCTTTTATAAACCAGCAGAGCGAAAAGGCTATAGTGGCACTGGCATCTATTGTAAAAAAAAGCCAGATCAAGTCATTTTTAGCCCTTGGGAAGACTTTGATTTTGAGGGGCGTTTTATTCAGGCCGATTTTGGTAATCTTAGCGTTATTTCCATTTACATCCCTTCTGGTTCGGCCAAAGAAGAGCGACAGAAGTACAAAATGGATTTTATGGTTGAGCGTTTTATGCCTTACCTTAACGAATTACAAAAAGATGGTCGTGAATACATCATTTGTGGTGATATTAATATTGTGCATAAAAAAATTGATATCAAAAATTTCAACGGTAATAAAAATCGTTCGGGCTGTTTGCCAGAAGAACGCGCTTGGCTAGATCAACTCTTTGGCGAAGCCAGATTTATTGATGCCTTTCGTGAAATCAACCAAGAGGCTGAGCAGTACACTTGGTGGTCTAATCGAGGGCAAGCTTGGGCCAATAACACTGGTTGGCGCATTGACTATCATATCCTTAGTGCCAACCTAAAAGGCACACCAAAACGTGTTGAGATTTATAAAGATGAACGATTTTCAGATCACTCACCTTTGGTTATTGACTACGATTTCTAATGGAAAAAACCATACGAAAAATTCAAAGTTTTGTTAGGCGTTCAGGTCGATTAACTGAAGGACAAAAATCTGGATTAAACGAGTTGTGGTCAGACTTTGGTGTTGATTTGCCTGAAGGGAAAATTGATTTAACTTCGTTATTCATCAAACAACAGCCAACTGTTTTGGAGATTGGTTTTGGCAATGGTGATAGTCTGCTTGAGATGGCAATCAACACACCTAATAAAAATTTTTTAGGCATTGAGGTTTATGAAGCTGGTGTTGGCAGGCTTATTAATGAAGCTAATAAACACCAACTCGCCAATCTAAAAATCATTAAAGATGATGCGGTTGAAGTGCTAAAACATCATATTGAAGACGATAGTTTTGAGACATTTCAGCTATTTTTCCCTGACCCTTGGCATAAGAAAAAACACCATAAACGTCGCATTGTGCAGACAGATTTTTTAAATTTGATTTCTAACAAGCTACAAAATAATAGCACAATACACATGGCAACAGACTGGGAAAATTATGCGCAACATATGATGGAAACACTAGAAAATCACCCGCACTTTAAAAATACCATGGGCGCCCATAAATACTCATTAAGACCTAAACACAGGCCGATTACTAAATTTGAGCGCCGAGGCGAGAGACTAGGGCACGGTGTTTGGGATTTAATTTTTATTAAGGAGTAATTATGTTGTTTCCCTTATTTGTTGTTGTAACGCTACTTGAAATCTACGTATTGGTATCTGTGGGTGAATCAATTGGCAGTTTTTCAACCATTTTATTGGTTGTCATTACCGCACTGATTGGCTCTACCTTGCTCAAGCAACAAGGTTGGTCAACCATGGCCAAAGCGCAAAATTCTATGGCTAACGGGCAAACGCCAGCCTTTGAGATGATGGAAGGCGTGGTGATTTTAATATCGGGTGTACTATTGCTGACCCCTGGATTTCTAACTGACATTCTTGGTCTGTTAGGCCTTATGCCCTGGTCAAGAACTTATTTTATTGACAGAATTTTGACAAAAAATGCCGAAAAGGTGTTTGCCCAAAGAAACACGGTTTTTATTCACAAGTCCCGTTCTACCGAAGATAAAAAGCCTAAAAAAAATGACACCATTGAAGGTGAGTTTTGGGAAGATTAAAAACCCTAAACGAATGGCTTAACTGGCAAGAGAATTTGCACACCCAAGAGATTGACCTTGGGCTGGAGCGCATAGGGCGCGTTTATAAAAAACTATTTCCCAATGGCGTTCCTTTTCAAGTCATCACTGTTGCAGGCACGAATGGCAAAGGCTCTACCATTGCCTTTATTGATAGTATTTATCAACAATCAAACTTTAAAGTAGGCGCCTTTACTTCGCCACACCTTGTTAAATATAATGAACGATTTTCCGTCAATGGTGAGATAGTAAGTGATGAGAGTATTTGCCAAGCATTTGAACAAATTGAACTCTATCGATCTGATGTTTCGCTCACCTATTTTGAATTTTCTACCTTGGCGGCACTGGTCATTTTTGCTAATGAGAAAGTCGATGTTGCTATTTTAGAGGTTGGCCTCGGCGGTCGACTTGATTCAGTGAATGTGGTCAATCCTAATATAAGTGTTATTACCAATATTGCCATTGACCACACCGACTACTTGGGTGATACACGTGAAGCGATTGGCTTTGAAAAAGCCGGTATTATGAGAGAGAACACGCCTTGTGTTTGTGGCGATCAAAACCCGCCCGCCTCTATTCAAAAACAAGCTGACCATATTGGCACCCCGCTTACTTTTGTTAACACGCCTTATCAAGGCACTATCAGCCTTAAAGGCAAACATCAACAATACAACGCTGCAGTTGCAGTTGCAGCAGTTAATCAACTGCAATCAGTATTCCCTATCAATAAATCTCAATTATCCCAAGGCCTTAAAAAAGCGAACATCTTTGGGCGTTTTCAAACCAAAACCATTAACAACAAGACCATCATTTTAGATGTGGCACATAACGAGGCAGCAATCAAAGTTTTAGCCAGCACTTTAAAAACAGAGAAAACATCGACATTAGCAATTTTCTCGGCGCTTAAAGACAAGAACATTGAGCTTATGATTAATGCAATTGAGCCTTGTATTGATGAATGGTTGATTGTGCCACTTTCGGTTAATCGAGCAATTAGCACACAAGATCTGGTTGAAAAATTCAGTTTATCAAGCAAAATTACTGCTTGTAAGGATATATCATCTGCCATCCATCAGGCACTCAATACGCAACAACACCAACGTATTGTTATTTTTGGCTCATTTCATACCGTGTCTGATGCAATGAAAATCCTGGATAAATATTAAACCTTCATGGCCTACGCACAGCGATATAATCTTGTAAAATTAGCGATTAACTAAGGAGCACGAATGAGTGATTTTTTTGCAAATATTTGGGAAACGATTGGCCTACTAGTTTGGTCTGACTGGCTAACCATCGCCATCTTAATTGGTTTTCTTGTGCTTGGCATTAAACGTGGATTTGCTAAAGAATTAATCAACCTAGCATTTTTAATACTGGCTATTATTATCGCTTGGCTATTTTATCAATGGCTTGCTGGCACAGTGATGATTACCTGGCTAACACTCTCCCATCAGTCACACTTAGCCATTGCTTTTGGCACTATCTTTATTGGTGTTTTGTTAATAAAAAAAGCCCTATACAAACTCACAGAGGTTTCATCAAGTATTAGTAATCCTTGTGCGCTCAACCGTATCTTTGCTTTACTTGTATTTTTTATAGCCACGGCAGCTGCAAGTTGGCACTATTTAGACGGTGTTGCTGGATTGGGCATCATGGAAATTGTAGTTACCAATGAGTCACTTAGAGTTGGCTTGTCGTTTGCTATTGTCTTTGCCATTATTGTTGGCGTGTGTTCTTCTATTTCAAATGTACTAAATATTTCAATCGACGCAAGCAAGCCTTGCCTGTTAGCGCCATTTTTTCAAAAAATTTTAAACGGTCTTCATAGTGCAGATACAACGTTAAATGCTCGTAATATTGACAGTACTAAAAACAAACTACTAGGTGGTCTGATTGGCCTTATCAAGGGTTCTTTAGCAATTCTCATTATGGTGTTAGTTCTACAAAGTGTCGAGTGGATTTCTCAACAATATTACTGGGTTGAGACCAAAGGCGCACTTAGAACCTTCCAAGATATAGCCTCAGATATTAAACCTGAGTTGTCACAACATTTATTGTTTATCGAAAGCGAATAAGGAAATAGCCTATGTGCGGCATTGTCGGTATTTTATCCACTACTAAAAAAGATACGGCGCTCTATATCTACGACGCCTTGACCATTCTTCAACATCGTGGACAAGACGCTGCCGGTATTGTCACTTCACACAAAGGTCGTTTTTACATGCGCAAGTCAAATGGCTTGGTTAGAAACTCATTTAGAACCAAACACATGGCTAAACTTTTGGGTGATATGGGTATTGGTCATGTGCGCTACCCAACAGCTGGCAGTTCATCTGGTGCAGAAGCACAGCCTTTTTATGTCAATTCACCTTATGGTATTGCTTTTGCTCATAATGGCAACTTAACCAATACCAAACAACTTGAAAAAGAACTATTCGAACAGGACCTTCGTCACATTAACACCAATTCAGATTCCGAAATTTTGCTTAATGTGTTTGCCAGTGAATTGGCCAAATTACAAAAACACCGTATTAACGAAAAAGATATCTTTGATTCAGTAGCCCAAGTACACAAGCGTGTGCGTGGTGCTTATGCTGCGATTGGCATGATTCCAGGTTATGGTATTTTTGGTTTTCGTGATCCAAATGGTATTCGCCCATTGATTTTAGGTAAGCGCACCACCAAAGGTGGCACTAAATATATGCTGGCTTCTGAAAGTGTCGCATTAACTGCGTTGGGTTATGAAATTACACGCGATATCAAACCTGGAGAAGGTGTGGTAATTGACCGAGAAGGCAATGTCTTTACGCAACAATGTGCGGATAATGCCAAATACTCGCCTTGTATTTTTGAATTTGTTTATTTTGCTCGACCAGATTCAGTGATTGACAATATCTCAGTTTACAAATCACGCCTTAGAATGGGTGAGCGCCTAGCAGCTAAAATTCACAAAGAATGGGATGATGAAAAAATTGATGTTGTTATTCCAATCCCTGATACATCGCGCGTCTCAGCTTTGCAGTTGGCACATGAGCTAAAAGTTAAATATTCAGAAGGCTTAATTAAAAACCGCTATATTGCACGTACATTTATCATGCCTGGACAAAAACAGCGCAAAAAATCTGTGCGTCAAAAACTCAGTGCGATTGAATTAGAATTTAAAGGAAAAAATGTTTTATTGGTAGATGACTCCATTGTGCGTGGTACGACAAGCGAACAAATTGTACAAATGGCACGTGATGCTGGCGCAAATAAAGTGTTTTTCGCCTCAGCCGCACCGCCAGTACGACATCCAAATGTGTACGGTATTGACATGGCCAGTGAAAAAGAATTTATTGCACATGATAAAGATGTTGATCAAATTTGCCAATCCATTGGTGCTGATAAATTGGTGTATCAAGATTTAGACGATCTTATTTGGTGCGTACAACAAGGCAATCCAGATATTACCGAGTTCGATTGCTCTTGTTTTAACGGCGAATATGTCACCCAAGATATTGATAAAAACTACCTTGATCAAATCGAATCTTTACGCTCTGATTCTGCCAAGCAAAAAAATAACACCCTTGATACTTCTGAATTGATTTGTAATGATGTAGAATAAGCGTTATTTGACGATTATTACCTAGATATGAAAGACTTACAATTCGATACCAAAGCCATACGCGAAGGTTATCGAACCACACAAGAACAAGAGCATTCAGAGGCCATTTTTCTTACCTCAAGTTTTACTTTTGATTCTGCAGAACAAGCAGCCAGTCGGTTTTCTAAGGAAGAACCGGGTAATATCTATGCGCGCTTTACCAACCCAACGGTTGATGCTTTTGAGAAAAAATTAGCTGCCCTTGAAGGTGCTGATGCTTGTGTTGCTACCTCAAGCGGCATGGCGGCAATCTTTGCTAGCATTATGGCTTTGGTTGAGTCAGGTGATCATATCGTTGCTTCGCGTAATATGTTTGGCACCTCTATTGTCTTGTTAAACACCATTGTTAGTAAATTTAATATTGGCATCAGTTACGTTGATTTGAGCGACTTATCTCAATGGAAAAATGCTGTTCAAGACAATACAAAATTATTTTTATTAGAAACACCGTCTAACCCACTGGGCGAGGTGGTCGATATCACTGCGCTTAGCAAAATCAGCCAAGCCAATGATATTTTGCTGGCGGTTGATAATGCTATTTTGTCTCCAGCATTACAAAATCCAATCAAATTGGGTGCAGATATTGTGATTCACTCAGCCACTAAATATATTGATGGCCAAGGTCGCTGTTTAGCAGGTGCAGTATTAGGCAGTGAAGCCATTATCGAACAAGTCAGTGCCTTTACTCGCGCCACAGGGCCTAGCTTAAGCGCCTTCAACGCTTGGATTGTGCTTAAAGGTTTAGACACACTCAGCCTAAGAATGAAAGCACATTGTGACAATGCGCTCAAATTGGCGACTTGGCTACAAAACCAAGACCAAGTTGAAAAAGTACATTATTTAGGTTTAAAATCTCACCCAGATCATGCCTTGGCCAGCACTCAGCAATCTGGTTTTGGTGGTATCGTCTCGTTTGAGGTTAAAGGCGGCCGTGAGGCGGCATTTAAAGTCATTAATGCTACCGAGATACTTTCTATTACGGCAAATTTAGGTGACACTAAAACCACCATTACTCATCCAGCAAGCACCACACATGGACGACTAACGGACGACGAAAAACAACAGGCCAATATCACCGAGGGGCTCATTAGAATCTCAGTCGGCCTAGAAAGCGTAGACGACGTGATAAACGACATTAGCAAAGGGCTTTGAAGTATAATTTTCGGTAACTATAGATACAAGGACTGATTAATGCAAAACTCTTATTCATACGAAGAATTAATCAAATGCGGTAATGGCGAATTATTTGGCCCTGGTAATGCACAACTACCACAGCCACCGATGTTAATGCTAGATCGTATTACGCACATTTCTCAAGAAGGCGGCGAATACGGTAAAGGTGAAATTATTGCAGAATTAGACATTAAGCCTGAGTTGTGGTTTTTTGATTGTCATTTTAATGAAGACCCAGTGATGCCCGGCTGTTTGGGTGTTGATGCCATGTGGCAACTGATTGGATTTTACTTAGGTTGGTTAGGCGGCCCTGGTCGCGGTCGTGCATTAGGTGCTGGCAATATTAAATTTACTGGCCAAGTTTTACCGACAGCTAAAAAGGTCACTTACAGAATCAGCTTATCGCGTGTGATTGCGCGCAAACTCTACATGGGTA
>CAZKWW010000014.1:0-11413 GCA_964556635.1 uncultured Candidatus Ruthturnera sp. | reverse complement strand
TTTCAAAAACTCTTAATGACCAATATTGGTGTTGCTGGTCTAAATTATTCATTTGAGTAACAATCTGTTGGTATAAATCAAAAATCTGAGGATGAGGATCGTATTCATGAATCAGACGTGTAACCAACTCATTCACATACAAACATAAAATAAGTGCTTCGCCTTTAATCTGCCTGGGTGCATCATCCACCTCCCAATGCGTGAGTGTTTTAAGCTCGCCTTTACCCGCATAAGAAATACGCAAATGTTGAAACATTTGAATATTGGCTTTAGCTTGGCGAACTCCCCTGCCAATCAGGCGAATCTTGCCGTGTTCTGAGGTTAAAAAATCTAACAATAATGAATTATCTTTGTAAGCTCTTCGGTGGATTAAAAAAGCCGGTGTTAATTCTATTTTAGTCATAGCCTAGCGAAGCAAGCGCTCGCTTATCATCCGACCAGCCACTTGAAACTTTAACCCATAGTTTAAGAAAAACCTTTCGATCTAAAAAGCCTTCGATGCTTTGTCTAGCCTCAGTGCCAATCAATTTAAGCATTTCGCCTTTATTGCCAATGACAATATTTTTTTGTGAAGCTTTATCAACAAAAATACGCGCTGAAATACGTTGCATATTTCCATCTAATTTATATTGCTCAATCTCAACGGTTAGATCATAAGGCAACTCATCTGCCAAATGACGCATTAACTTTTCCCTGATAAATTCAGCTACAACAAACTTTTCAGAACGATCGGTAATAAAATCAGGATCAAAAATCAGCGCTTGTTCTGGCAAGTGTTTTAAAATTAATTCTCTTAAAGAGCTGGTGTCTTTTTTACTAAAAGCTGAAAGCGGAAACAACTCTGTTGGTTGATATTTTTGCCCTACTTTCTCTAAAAATGGCAGCACTTCTTGCGCTGTTTTTAAGTTGTCAATTTTATTAATACATAAAATAACAGGCACATCAACTTGAGACACATGTTCTAGTACGCGCGCATCTTCTTTGGTCCATTTATCAACTTCAACCAACCAAAGGATCATATCCACTTCTTTAATGCTGGAGCTGGCTGCTCGATTCATATAAGAATTAATAGCCTTTTTATTTCCCATATGAATGCCTGGCGTATCAACAAACACCATTTGATAATCATCGCGTGTATCAATCGCATGAATACGATGTCTCGTCGTTTGAGGGCGATGCGAAGTAATGGATAGTTTTTGACCAATCAACTCGTTAATGAGTGTTGACTTGCCCACGTTTGGGCGCCCAATAACGGCTATAAATCCGGCTTGAAAACTCATAGGGAAATTAGCTTATCTAGCAAAATTTGAGCACAAGATTGTTCGGCTCTTTTAATGCTTTTTGCTGATTGTTCAACTTGCATAGACTGATCTTGCAAAGAGCAATTCACAGTAAACACGGCGTTATGGTCTTTACCTACCGTTTTAACCAGTTCATAGATTGGTAAGATATTACCACGTTTTTGTAAATATTCTTGCAACTGAGTTTTGGGGTCTTTAAGAGAATCATTCGGATTGATGTCGTCCAACAAGCTTCGATACAAATTCAAGATGACTGTATTAGCAGTTTCAAGATCCGCATCCAACAGTACAGCACCAAAAATTGCTTCAAGTGCATCTGCTTGTATTGATTCACGTCTAAAGCCACCACTCTTTAGCTCACCTGAGCCCAAAATAAGTATGTCAGACAATTCTAGCTCAGCGGCAAGTTGAGCCAGTGTTTGCCCTCTAACTAAATGGGAGCGTAAGCGAGATAACTTACCTTCATCAACATGGCTAAAGCGCTTATAAAGTTCACGAGAAATTACCAAACCTAAAATACTATCACCTAAAAATTCTAAACGCTCATTATTATTCTTACCCATAGAACGATGTGTAAGCGCCAACTTTAACAAGGCAACATCTTTAAATTGATAATTAATTTTTTGCTGTAATTTATCCATTAATTGTATTGGGTTTTAATGCGTTTAATACGTTTATAATTAGCGCTATTATAAACTTAAACCAATAATTCTTATGTTTTGGCAAGAAGATATTAAAGAAGAACATTTTACGCTTCCTGACGATGTTCAAGATGCTGTGTTTAATATTCATTCTAAAGTATTACCGATTGATCACGCCTACCTACTTTCACAAGCGCTACTCAATGAACTACCCTGGCTAGAAGCTGTAAATGCTGGGGTTCATGATATTAGTGTTGCAGATGGCAATGGTTGGGAGCAAGATCATGAATCTGGCTATTACTACCCCTCAAAACGCTCTAAATTAAGCATTAGAATTCCTAAAGAAAAACTAGATGAAGTTGATGCTCTGGTTGGGAAAACGTTAAATTTAGGCGAATATGAGATTAAAGTCGTTAAGGCCTTAAAACCAAAACTCATGAGTGACATGCAAATCGTATTTGCTAAATATGTTGCTTGCGTTGAAAACGACAGTGAGGAGGGTTTTTTACAAACTTCTTTTGACCAACTACAAGCACTTGGTATTCAGCCTAAAAAAATGATGGCTGGATTAGAAAAGAAAATACAAACACCTAAGGGCACTATCCATACGCGCTCTTTAATGGTGGCTGATTTACGAAAAGCAGAATCTGTCAAACTACAAGAACAAGGTATTGGCGAACACCGTCTACTAGGCTGCGGGCTATTTGTACCTCAAAAAGGCATTGAAAGTGTTGATGCAGTTTAATCAGACATCTAATCTTGCATTAAGCTAACTTTAGTATTACAATCAGACCATCTATCAACATACTCATTGAGGAGAGGTATGCGTTTTATTTATCTATTTTTTTCTTTACTATTATTCCAACCATCGATTGCTGCGGAATCCGTTAAGCAAGGTGAATTTCTAGGTGCGAAACCAGTAGAGGTTTTGCCAGATTGGTTTAAAACTACCTTTATGGACTTTTCTGAAGACTTGGAAGAAGCAGCTGATGAAGGTCGTCACGTCATGATCTACTTTCATCAAAATGGCTGCCCTTATTGTGCCAAATTAGTAGAAGACAATTTTCATGATAAAGCGATTGTTGCTAAGCTGCAAAAAGATTTCGATGTGATTGAGACCAATATGTGGGGTGATCGAGATTTAACTGACTGGACTGGAAAAGAGTTTAATGAAAAAGAATTTTCTGCTCATATGAAAGTACAATTCACACCAACGCTATTATTTTTAGATAGTAAAGGCAAAATATTGCTCAGATTAAACGGATATCAGTCTATTGACAAAATGCATTCAACGCTAGATTACATCTCCAAAAAGATCTACCTCAACCAATCCTATGCAAGCTATATTGGCAGCCTAAAAAAAGACAAAACTGGCTTACTTAATGCAAACCCTATGTTTGCAGCTGGTCCACACATGCTTACTCGAAACAAACGCTTTAAGGCGCAAAAGCATTTGGCTGTTTTCTTTGAAGAACCTAACTGCAAAGAGTGTGACGCATTTCATAGAGATTTAATGCCACTCGAAGAAACTCAAGGCTATTTGGGTAGAATGCAAGTCGTGAGGTTCAATGCACTATCAGATGAAAAACTCATCACACCTTCAGGCAAAAGAACCACTGCAAAAGAATGGTATGAAGACTTAAATCTTACTTACAAGCCTGCCATTGTTTTCTTTGATACAGATGGCACAGAGATTATTCGAAAAGATGCAAACTTCAAACAATTTCATCTTCACAGTATTATGACCTACGTCTTAACTGGCGCCCATAAAAAGCAACCCAGTTTTCAACGCTACATTGAACACAAGGCAGACTCTCTAAGGGAGAGGGGTATTACAGTTGATATTTGGAAGTAAAAATCCTCAAAAGGTTATTTCGAAAATTGATAGCTATGAAAATGTGAAGAGTAGTGCTCAACCGTTGTAGCAATATCAGCGCCATTGCCGACAATCATTGACACAAGTACCATTACCAAGAGCAATAATAGCGCCAAAACAACTAAGGCCACAATCGAGGCTAGTGTCCATTTCACAATAAACCACACCATATTCCAAAATGGCATTTGAATTTTGGTGATTTTTACTTCTTCTTGCATATTGTATTATTCAAATTTAATGTAACAAGGTCTTTTTATTTTCTCTAAGCAATCTCAATTGCTCTAGCAGCTTTTGTTCCTCTTTATCTAGTCTGGCTCTTTTGAATTCTGAATCATTATCTTCATTCATTAGCACTTCTAAACCATTAGCCCTATTCAAAGTAATTGATATTACTGTAAATTTAGCCTCATTATAAAATATAATTTCGCAAATTATAAAATAGATATTAGAGAGATAAAACGCTAACTCTAAATTATAAAAAAGAATAAAGAAGGTAGTTTTGTAAAAAAAAACTAAATAAACTTACACTGTAAATGGATACCTGACTGCATCGTGATGCTGGTAATTCACCAACTCAAAATCATCCATGGTTACCCAAGTTTCTAAATCTTTCAAAGTTTTGATTTCGGGATTAATCTTAAGGCTTGGCAGTGGCAATGGATCACGATCAACTTGCTCATTTTTAAAAATCTCAACTTGATTTTCATACAAGTGAACATTAGACAGGTGATGGCGCATTTTTTTAGCTTTTTTACCCGTAATTTGCGCGGTAATCAGAAGTAAAAATGCCACTTGAAAATGATTAAATGGCTGACCAAGTGCATAGTCTGATGAACGCTGATAACTCTCAAGATACAAATCATCGCCCAACAAATTAAAATGATGGGTGTGCATGCACGCTGGCAGACAAGCACGATGAATAAGGTTGGGGTGATTAAAAGTCATAATCTCACGCCTATCATCAATACCTTTGGTTAAATCAGTCACAATCTTCTTGTATTGATCCAGTGGCTAGTCATCATCAATGCCTGGAAAAGCACGCCCGATCACACCATAACACATACCCATATCATCTTCACCTTTACGGTGTGGGTTATCAAGCCATGCTTGATTGTCGTTAGCATTGGCATTCCAAGTGTTACAACCAATTGAGCGAAATTGTGCTGCAGAATCATAGCCACGAATATAGCCCAGCATCTCTGCAATGGCAGACTTCCAAAAAAGTTTTTTGGTAGTAACAACGGGCACTGTACCATCTGATAAATCATGTTCAAACGTTGCGCCAACAATAGCAAGCGTTTTTTGTCCAGTACGCTTATTTTCTAGCCATACACCTTCTTCTAGAATGCGTTTTCCAATATCAATATATGCTTTCATGCTGTTTTATAAACTTTATTTAATAAATAGACGCCAAAAATAATCATTGGCAAACTTAAGGCTTGCCCCATGGTAAGCCAGTTAAATGCCAAATAACCTAACTGCACATCTGGCACTCTAACGAACTCAATTATAAATCTAAACAAGCCGTAAAAAATCAAAAATAAAGCTGAAACCGACATTAATGGACGAGGTTTTTTGCTAAACACCCAAAGAATAATAAACAACACCAAGCCCTCTAAAAAGGCCTCATATAATTGTGTTGGGTAGCGGCTAACGCCCTGCTCTTGAATGTGCATACCCATTGGGCTTGTGGTTACTTTTCCCCAGAGTTCGCCATTGATAAAATTACCCATTCTACCAAAACCAAGACCAAGTGGCACTAACGGTGCAACAAAATCCATGGTGGTAAAAAAACTTTTGTTGTATTTTTTGTTAAACCAAGCCATTGCCAATAGCACACCCAAGAAACCACCATGGAATGACATACCACCGCCCTGAATAGCAAAAATTGAGAGTGGATCAGATAAAAAATTAGGCAAATTATAAAATAACATATAACCTAAACGGCCGCCCAGCACAACGCCGAGTGCGCCGTAGAAAATCATGTCTTCTATTTGTTGTGAATTCCAGTCAGTTAATTGTTTGGCTCGATAATTGGCCAATAGATAAGCAGCCAAAAAAGCCATGAGGTACATCAATCCGTACCAGTAAATTTGCACAAAACCCAAGTCTAGGGCGATGGGATTAAAGTCAGGGTAAATCATAATTGGTGCGCTCGAGGTGATTCGAACACCCGACATTTGGCTTCGGAGGCCAACACTCTATCCAGCTGAGCTACGAGCGCATATTTCATGCGAAAGTAGTTAAAGTGTGTAATTCTAAATTAGATGTCTTCAGAGCAAAATACTGCTTGCATATTGGCAACTAATTTCAAAATTTTAGCATCTTTAACTTTACATAAAATCTTGTTGCCATCGCGCCGAGACTCGACAATATCTTTTGTTCTAAGAATGTCAATGTGTTGAGAAATATTTGACTGTGAAGAGCCTACTTGCTTAACAATTTCAAGCACTGGCATTTCTTCATTTTTTAACGCACATAAAATCTTTAAACGCAGCGGATGCGCCATTGCCTTTAGGGCTTTGGTTGCTTTCTCAATATCTTCTTCTTTTTCTAATAATGTCATTTCACTCATTGCTAATCCCCTTCTCTCCCTATATTAATTAAATTCTACCTAGCATGCCATAAACGCCATATCTTCTTACTTTGATTAACACCATTCTTTGGTAGTAGTTAATTAAGCTGTCATGATTAAGTGCTATGTCAAAAATTTGCCATTTATTAGACTGACTCTTGTGGAACGATAAATCAATATTAAAACCAAATCGAGAATAACCGTTTGCTTTAAGCTTTACAATAATGTTGTTACCCATTGTTGGTCTTGCAGAAATAAAATTAAATGAGCTTGAACGGCCTTGGGCTAGTTTTGATAACAAAGTAATAATAATATTTTGCTTTAACTTGTTTGAGAAGAACTTAACTTCATCTTCACCTAGGCTTACATTACTAACCAATAAAACTTCATCAGCAATATGATCAAAATCAAATAGTGGTGCAATTTCTGAATCCACTAGAAAGCGCATCATTTGTGGAGAATAGGTTGCTGCAGTTGTTAATTGATTAAGCTTAACAATGGTTGATTGAATAGCTTGAACGGGTCCTTCTTCTGTTGTCTGTGCTACCTCTGGTGTAACCTCTTCTTCATTTGCAAATACCGCTGATGACAACAATACGCTTAATGCTAACAAAACAACATTCAATCTTTTCATTTTTTCTCCATAATCTAAAAATAAAACCAAGTAAAATCCAAAATAACCTGTGGCTATTTCACAGTATTATATTTAAACTTTTTATAAGCAAACAATTATATTATGACTTTCTTTAACTTTTTTAAGCGCTGGGTATTTTTAATGTCTTTTTGCGCCTTTTTTGTCACTTCTCCAGCTTATGCTCAAACCGAAGCTGAGAAGCAAAGACTAGAGGCTTTCTTCCAAGATTTAGAATCGTTTACTAAAGTGTTTAGCAATATCAAACAACTCTATGTTGATGAAGTCACTAATAAAGAATTATTTGACCATGCAATCAAAGGTATGGTCACCGGATTGGACCCTCACTCTAATTACCTAAAACCCAAAGAACAGAAAAACTTGCTTGAAAGCGCCACAGGTAAATTTGGTGGTTTAGGCATTGTGATTGGTATGAAAGACGATGCTATCCAAGTTATTTCCCCTATTGATGACACACCTGCCTATCGCGCAGGCATTCAAGCAGGCGATCTTATTGTCAAAATTGGCGACAAACCTGTACGCGACATGACACTCGAAGACGGTGTTGCACTTATGCGTGGTGAGCCAGGTACCGATATAAAAGTAACCATTGTACGAAAAAATAAAAAGCCGTTTGTTGTTAGTATTACACGCGAAATCATAACCATTACCTCAGTTAAGGGTTATTTGCTAGAAAAAGACATTGGCTATATTCGAGTCTCTAGCTTTCAAAATCCAAGTGCTAATTTACTAAAAGAAACACTGGATAATCTTGTTGAGGAAAATGATGGCTACTTAAAATCATTAATCCTTGATTTGAGAAACAATCCGGGTGGTGTACTAGAGGGTGCAGTTGATATAGCAAATTTATTTATTGATGAAAAAGGTTTGGTGGTTTATACCGAAGGCCGCATTCCAAGCTCAAACTTAAAATTTAAAACTGAGCCTGGAGACATTATGCTTGGCTCTCCAATTGTTGTATTGATTAACGAAGGTTCTGCTTCGGCTTCAGAGATTGTTGCTGGTGCATTACAAGATCATAAGCGCGCTGTTGTAATGGGCAGTACTTCTTTCGGCAAGGGTTCTGTTCAAACAATTATTGAGCTTGATGAAGGTTACGGCTTAAAAGTTACCACAGCGCGTTATTACACACCATCAGGGCGTTCTATTCAAGCCAAAGGCATTGAGCCAGACATTGCCTTGAAAAATATTAGCCTTGAAAATGAGCAAGAAGAAAGTGTTGTTGATACCAAAGAAAGCGACTTAGACGGTCACCTGGAAGTTGAAGACCCCTCACAGTTGTCTGATAAAGAAATTTTGACAGCACAAGAAAACAAAAAATCAGAAGAAGATGAAAAAGTTATCAAAAGACTTCAGAAAGATTATTTTGTGCATGAGGCTACTAACTTATTAAAAGCATTAACCGTTCTTAGTAAGTAAGATGGCTGTTGTACTTTCGGTTGCAAATCAAAAAGGCGGTGTGGGGAAAACCACAACTGCTGTGAATTTGAGCGCTGCCTTAAAAGCCATTAAAAAACGTGTATTACTAATTGACATTGACCCTCAAGGCAATGCTACAATGGGTTGCGGTGTCGATAAATACGCTTTGGAAAATTCAGTTTGTGAATTATTACTAGACGAATGTAGTATTGGTGAGGCAACCGTACACGCCTCTGGTGTTGAAATTGATGTGCTTCCTTCTAATACTGATTTAATCGCTGCAGAAATCGCCCTACTTAAGCGCGATAACTCTGAATACAAACTAAAAGAGGCTATTGCCAAAGTTGAAGATAAATATGACTACGTTGTCATTGACTGCCCACCTTCACTTAATATGCTCACCATTAATGCTTTTACTGCTTCTAATGGCATTATTATTCCAATGCAATGTGAGTACTATGCCTTAGAGGGCTTAAGCGCTCTGATTCAAACAATTGAAAAAATTCAGGCTACCACTAATCCTGATTTAGATATTACCGGCATTATTCGCACTATGTTTGATACACGCAATAATTTGTCTAACGAAGTGTCAATCCAATTATTACAATATTTTTCACACAAAGTATTTAAAACAATCATCCCTAGAAATGTAAAATTGGCTGAAGCGCCAAGTTTTGGTCAAGCAGCAATCAATTATGCTAGATCATCTAAAGGGGCAATTTCGTATGTTTCGCTGGCAAGTGAAGTAATTAGAAAAACATCAATAAATTAGAATGGCAAAAATCTCAAAATTAGGTCGTGGATTAGATATATTGTTAGGACAAGTTTCTTCAGCGGAAGCTCAGTCTAACTCTGATCACAATCTTAAAGTACTCAGTGTTGATGCGCTACAGCGTGGTAAATTTCAGCCGAGAGATGACATTGACCCAGATACACTTAATGAGCTTGCTAACTCAATCACTTCTCAGGGCGTTATTCAGCCACTGGTTGTTCGTAAAGTTACTTATGATAAATATGAAATCATTGCTGGTGAAAGACGCTGGCGTGCAGCCAAAATTGCAGGCTTAGATGAAGTCCCTGTTATTGTTCGTGAAATTGATGACCAAGTTGCCTTAGCAATTGGTCTTATTGAAAATATCCAACGTGAGTCACTCACACCGCTTGAAGAAGCCAAAGCGCTACAACAGCTGATTGAAGATTTTAAAATGACACATGAAGAAATATCCCATGTTGTGGGTCGTTCTCGCTCTGCTGTGAGCAACCTTATTCGTTTATTGCAGCTCAACGAATCAGTTAAACAACTACTGGGTAATGGCGATATAGAAATGGGCCATGCGCGTGCATTGTTATCCCTTAAAGAAGAACAGCAATTTGATGTGGCTAATCAAGTTATTCAACGCTCTTTGTCAGTGCGCCAAACCGAAGAATTGGTTAAACGTGTACTTAATCCAAAACCTAAGAAATCAACCGAAGTAGACCCTCATATCGCATCATTAATGCAATCTCTTAGTAAGACACTAGATTCTAAAACTGAGATCAAGCAAAACAATGACAAAGGCAAGATCATTATTCATTACAAGTCACAAGATGAGCTGAATAATATTCTAAAACACATTAACTAGTCAATCAACCCATTTCGACTAAAAGTGAGCGTATTAAGTGCTTTCAAGAAATCTTTTGAGAATAATCCACCTATGTCGCCATGTGCCCAAATATAAAACGCTTTTCCAACAATATACTCTTCAGGAACTAGACCCCAAACCCTACTGTCTGAACTTTGTGAGCGATTATCGCCCATCACCAAATAATGCCCTTCTGGGATAACATCAGTGTATTTCAAGCTGCATCTTGAGTCCCCATTATCTTGTATTGTTTTAGCAAAAGTTTCTGAGTCTTGTTTTGATTTTCCTAACTGCCTTTGAATACTTTTAACAATATTTTTCCTATAAGAGTCCGGGCATTTAGAAAAGGCTTTACTGTGCCTATTAGGGTTTAACAAAATATCATGATGGTTATTTTCTAGCAACTCTCTTTTATGCAAAAAACCTGTTGTGCCTTTTCCAGGACCATGTCCAACATATTTTGCAATGTCAGTTGTTTTGATTTTTTCTCCGTTAACTGTTAGTTCGTCATTTGCATAAAGCACTTGGTCTCCAGGAATACCAACAATACGTTTAATAAAATCCGCACCTTTGTAGCGGACATCTTTTTCATAATTAGGGTACCTAAAAACAATCACATCGCCGCGTTCTGGTTTTTTAAATTCAATAATTTTTTTATTAAGTACCGGTAAATTAATACCATAATCAAATTTATTAACCAATAAAAAATCATACGTTAAAAAAGTTGGCATCATAGAATTTGACGGGATTCTAAATGGCTCTACTACAAAGCCTCTGAGTAAAAATACCAATAAAAGCACCGGGTAGAATTCAGCTGACCATTGCACTAACTTAGGGCGATGAAGATATTTTTCTGATTTGTTAAACCTTAAAAAACAAATAAAATAAAACCACTTTCCAATAAAAGATTTCTTTTGGTTTGATTTTATTTGTACATTTGAATCACTGCTAAACAAAGAATCAGCCACAACGATAGTAAAAGCAATAACTAAAAACAATGCTAAGTAAGAAGAAACGTCCCATGCGAAGAAAGGCGATGCATTTTCAATAGTCATAACAAAAAAGTGGTAAATAATAAAAAAGGTTATTATATAATGTTTTCTTTTTATTATTTTTCACATTGGAGAAAGTTAAATGGCATTAGCTGATTTAGAAAGAGACGACCATGGTTACTTAGTTGACCTTAATCAATGGAACGAAGATATCGCTCAAGAACTTGCAGAAGAAGAAGGTGTTAACCTAACTGACGATAGCTTTAAATTAATCAATTTCTTGCGTGACGAGTACATTAACAACAACGCCAACCAACCAAACGAACGCAACATGG
>CAZKWW010000013.1:0-11591 GCA_964556635.1 uncultured Candidatus Ruthturnera sp. | reverse complement strand
GCTATGTTAGTAAACTTTACAAAAATGCACGGATTGGGTAACGATTTCATGGTGATTGACAACACCTTGGGTGCTATTGCTCTGAGTGCCGAGCAGATTATCGCCTTGGCTCACCGACACTTTGGCATTGGTTTTGATCAACTTTTAATGGTAGAGTCAACCACCACGCCAGGCGTTGATTTTCGTTATGTTATTTACAATGCTGATGGCACCGAGGCTGAACAGTGCGGCAATGGTGCGCGTTGTTTTGCACGCTTTGTAACCGAAAAAGGCCTAACAGCAAACAATCCGATTAGTGTTGAAACTCGAGCAGGTTTAATGAGCCTGTTTATTAATGATAATCAATCAGTTCAAGTAGATATGGGTGAGCCAAATTTTAACCCAGTAAATATTCCTTTGCGCTCAACAGGGCAGGAAAATACTTATGAAATTGCAGGCTACGAAGTGGCAGCACTGTCGATAGGTAATCCACACTGTGTCTTATTAGTTGACGATGTCAATACTGTTGATGTTGCTAATATTGCCCAGCAAATCCAACAAAGTGAGTTATTGCCTAACCAAGCCAATATCGGCTTTATGCAAGTATTAAGTAATAATGAAATTAACTTACGTGTGTATGAACGTGGTGCTGGTGAAACACTGGCCTGTGGTTCTGGCGCTTGTGCGGCGGTTATTTCCGGTGTTCGTGCAGGGTTTTTAGATTCTGCTGTGGTTGCGCATTTGCGAGGCGGAGACGCACTGATTGAATACACTGAAGATGAGCATGTATTTTTATCTGGTCCAGCACAGTTCGTTTATGAAGGCCAGGTTGAAATCTAACAACCCACTGAAAATATTTGTTTATCTTCAAGACGAATAGCACTTAGTCGACCACCCCAAGCACATCCCTGATCCATTGGATAAACATGCGCTTGATTAACATTGGACAGAGTTGACCAATGCCCAAAAAATATATCAGTATCTTTTAAAGCTCGATTATCATGCAAGAACCAGGCTTTAAATCCAGCTGGCGCGGTATCGTGGTTCATTTTATGAGTAAACTCCAAAGTATCATCATTCTTACAAAACCGCATGCGCATACAAGCATTAATGCTATATCGGCAAGTATCCATTTCATCTAAGTCGTTTGACCAAGTGTAGGGATGGTTGTCATACATGTTGTTAATAAACGCACCTACATTATCACTTTGTAAATACTGCTTCACGTTTTTTGATTGTTTTAATGCTATATTTTCATCCCAACTCGGTGGAATGCCGGCATGTACTAAAAGCGATTCCTTGTGTTTAATTACTAGTGGTTGTTGTAATAAAAAATCAATTAACTGATGATGATCATCTGCATGTATGATATCTGTAAATGTGTCTTTGTTACTGGGTTTTAGACCACCTAGGGAGCAAGCTAATAAGTGAAAATCATGGTTACCTAAAACCATTTTGGCATTATCGCCTAGATCTTTAATAAATCGCAGTGTGTCTAATGATTTGTCGCCACGATTAACCACATCGCCCAAAAAGAATAATTGGTCTTTATCGATAGAAAATTCAATTTTTTTTAGTAAGGCTTGCAGCGAATCAAAACACCCTTGAACATCGCCAATTAAATAATCAGACATTGTTAATGTAGTGTGTACGGCTCACTAAGGACAAACTCAGGTATTTCAGCTTCAAACAAATCACCTTCGTCGTTTATCATGCCGTAAGCACCTTTCATCAAACCAGTGGTGGTTTTGATTACCGCGCCTGAGGAATATTGAAAGCTCTCACCAGGCATTAAGTGTGGCTGATGACCCACCACGCCTTCGCCAATCACTTCTTCTATATGTCCAGTTTCGTCTTGAATATGCCAACGACGCGTACGTAGTTTTGCGCCTGTTTGCCCATTATTGGTGATGGTAATGGTATAAGAGTAAGCATACTGATTGTGCTGGATATCAGACTGTTCTTCTAAATAAGCGACTTGAATATCGACTTTAATGTTGTTTTTCATAATCTTGAGTGAGTTTAATAAAATCTATCACACTAAGCATTTCCGCTCTTTGTGATAAATCAATTGAAGTTTGTTCTTGTGTTAATAAAGATTTTAAACAATTTCTAAGTGTTTTGCGTCGTTGTGAAAAAGCAGCTTTAACCACTTTTTCAAGCACACTTGTATCGTCAATCAAAGGTTGAGATAAGGGCTTAAGGTAAACAATTGCAGAATCAACTTTTGGTGCTGGATCAAAAGATTCTGGTGGCACAATAAAAATTAATTCCACCTCAAAAAAAGCCTGCATCATCACACTAAGACGACCGTAGGTTTTGTTACCATGTGTTGCTACGATGCGCTCAACCACCTCTTTTTGTAGCATAAAAGTCATGTCCTGCACTAAGGCTCGGTTCTGAAGCAAATGAAACAAAATAGGGGAGGAGATATTATAAGGCAAATTACCCACAACCCGTACTGGGGTTGGTAGAGTGCTTAGATCAAACTTCATCGCATCACCCTGATGAATAATTAAATTATTCCTACCGAAAGACTCTAGCAAGCCAATCAGGTCTCGGTCAATCTCAATCACGTGAAGTTGATTTAGTTTTTCTAATAAAGGCAGCGTCATTGCACCTTGACCAGGGCCAATTTCTAGCAAATTATCCTCTGCCTTTGGTGCGATAGTAGCAACAATGCGATCCACTACTTTGGTATCAACCAAGAAGTTTTGTCCAAAACGTTTGCGAGCTTTATGCATATTGATGATCAATAAAATTTTGTGCGTAATCTAGTGCAGTATTCAAACTACCCAAACTAATATTACCCGTACCCGCCAAATTAAGCGCCGTGCCGTGATCAACTGAGGTACGAATAAAAGGCAAACCCAAGGTGATATTTACAGCCTTTTTAAAGCCCAAGGTTTTAAGTACAGGCAGCCCTTGATCATGGTACATGGCCAACACACAATCTACACCTTTAAGTGCGTCAGGGGTGAAAGCTGTGTCAGCTGGCACGCTGCCAGTTAGGTTTAATCCTTGCTGCTTAAGCTTCTCAATCAAAGGATTAATAATTTCAATTTCTTCACTGCCGAGGTAACCATCTTCGCCAGCATGAGGATTTAAACCACAAACAACAATATGCGGATTTTTAATACCGTAGCCTTGCAAAGCCTTATGAATAATATTGATAGTTTGTTTAAGTGAATCAATTTGAATATGCTCGGCTACACTAGACAAAGGAATGTGTGTCGTTGCCAAAGCCACACTCAGGCCTTTAGTAGCTAGCATCATCACTGTTTTAGGCGTATTGCTTAAATTAGCCAAATACTCTGTATGGCCAGTGAAGTTAACACCTGATTGATTGATAATACCTTTATGAACAGGGCCAGTTACCAAAGCATCACATTGTTTATCAAGACAATGTTGCGTAGCGGTATTTAACGTATTTAATACAAACCGCGCATTATCAGGGTTTAGTGTGCCAGCCTTAACCTTAGTATTTGTTTTAATTGGAAAAACACAAATTTCACCTGGTTTTGAAACGTTATTTTTCTCTTTGATTTTAATGGATAAATTAAGCTTTTTTGCACGCGATAACAATACATCAGGATCAGCAAAAACCAATAGATTTTTACGGCTTTTTTTCTGAGCATAAATAACCGCCAAATCAGGGCCGATGCCAGCAGGTTCTCCAGGGGTGAAAGCAATTGACATAAAAGTATAAAATTACCTATATTAAAAGGTTAGAATATAATCGATATTTTATATATATTTATACAAATAAAACATATATAAAATATATTAAAAAACAATAACTTATAATACAATTTAGTATTATTTAAATTATTTGTTTAAAATAATATACACAACGTATTTTAATCATATAAAATTCTGTTTAAAGTTTATTTTCTCACTTAATAAAAGGTTAACTATGAACTCATCGATTACCCCTTTAGTTACTTCAGTTTTATTAGCGTTTTCCCTTCCTTCTCAGTCCCAAATTTATAATCAAAATTCTGACAGTTTCGAGTCAGTCTATAACATTCAATCAGTTAGCGGCATGTCACTCGACAAAAGAGCACTTTTAGGCGGTGTGGTTATCTCGTCTGCTCAGGTGAGTTTGTCCGCCCAAGTTTCAGGTGACGTGCTAAGCGTAAGTGGTAAAGAGGGCGACATGTTCAAACAAGGCTCAACTTTAGTTACACTTGAACAAGAATCAATCCAAGCGCAAAGAGACTCTGCTTATGCAGAAATTGCTTCAGCCAATGAAGCACTAAGAAATGCAGGTGTGCAGTACTCACAGTCGATTGTATCACCTAATTCTAGTGGTATGCTTGGCGGTATCCCGGGTATGTTTTCAATGTTTACAGACCCAATGTTAAAGATGAGTGGCCAAGGCAACCCTGAGTTTGATAAATTTGCCAATAGAACTTCTCGTTACACAGGTTACCAGCAAGCTAAAAACAAACTTAAGCAAGCAGAGCTTAATCTTAAACAAGTAGAAGAGCGCTTAAAAGACGCTAACGTTATCGCCCCATTTGATGGTGTGATTGTAGCAAAGAGCGTTAATCAAGGTGATGTTGTACAGCCGGGCCAAATGTTAATGAAATTTGCCAATATCAAAGACCTTCAAGTAGAAGTTAACATTCCATCTCGCTTAGTTGCTAGCTTAAAACTAGACAAAAAATACCGCATAAAGCTAGACATTGCCAATATTGTGGTTAATGCAACTTTATCTCAAATTTACCCAATTGCTGATAACAACAAACACAGTGTTAAAGTAAAGTTTAATTTGCCTGCAAACGTACCAGTATTAGCCGGCGCTTATGCAGAAGTAGAAATTTTCGAGACAGATTCTGGTGTATTAACACCTGTTCTTCCAGAAGCAGCCATCATGTGGCGCTCAAGCTTACCAAGTGTTTTTGTAATCAACCCACAAACCAACCAAACCGAATTAAGATTTGTACGTTTAGGTGAGCAAGTTGGTAAGAACAAGAAAAGTGTTTTATCAGGCTTAAAGATTGGCGAAAAGATTGTTGCTAATCCAAATATATTAATGGTTTCAGGAATGGACATCTAATAAAAAAAATATGCCACATCACGATCACGACGATTTATCGAAAGACGAAAACGTAACGCCTAATCTTATTACTGAGGCTTACAAGGATCACGAACTCGGTATTGCAGGTAAGCTGACTAAGGCTTTTATTACCTCGCCACTTTCAATCATTATATTCTTCGCCATGCTAGGCGCAGGTATTATTGGTTTGATCTCTACCCCAAGGCAAGAAGACCCTCAAATCTCAGTGCCAATGATCGACTTATTTGTTGAATATCCTGGTGCTTCTTCTGATGAAGTCTCCAATATTATTGTTAAGCCTTTAGAGCGCTTAATGTCACATATTTTAGGTGTTAAACACGTTTATTCTGTCTCTGACAAGGGTCAAGGCATTATTACGGTTGAGTTTGATGTTGGACAAGAGATGAACGCCTCTATTATCAAGGTGCGTGACAAAATGCTTGCCAACCTTGACTTTATGCCGCCTAATGCAAGAAAGCCACTCATTAAGCCCAAAGAAATCGACGATGTTCCTATTATTAATCTAACGCTTTGGTCAAAATCACTCGATGATGGTCAGTTACGTGGTCTAGGTTTAGAGTTATTACAACAGCTCGAAAAAGTTAAAGACACTAATAATGGTTTTGTTGTCGGTGGTCGTAAAGAGATATTCCATATTGATGCCTACCCAGGTCGATTAGCGGGCTATGGTATTTCTATTCAACAAATCGCAGGCACAATTGGCTCAGCTAACGTCAGCGAACATACTGGAAACATTGAACTCAAAGGCTACAACATGGAAGTCTATTCAGGCGACTTCTTTAAAAAAGTGGAAGACATTGAAAATTTAGTGGTCGCAGTTAAAGAAGGAATGCCAGTCTACGTGCGTGATGTGGCAGACGTGTATTATGCACCTGAAGAAACTCACCATATGGTGAATTACTATACAGGTAAGGCCAACAAGATCAAAGTAAAAGCAACTGTCGAACAAGCAGTGACGGTTGCTATTGCTAAGAAATTTGGTACTAATGGTGTAGAAGTAGCGGAAAATATTTTAGCCAAAGTAGAAGAACTAAAAGGTCGACTTATTCCAGATAATGTTGAGATTAGCGTCACCAGAAACTACGGTAAATCAGCGAAAGACAAAGTGAACGCGCTGATCAAAAAACTCTTTATTGCAACTGGTGCGGTAACCTTGTTGGTGTGGTTTGCATTAGGCGTGCGTCCAGCCATTGTTGTAACTTTGGTTATTCCAGTGGTGCTATTGATGACAATTTTCTCAGCCTGGATTCTTGGTATGACCATTGACCGAGTGAGTTTATTTGCACTAATTTTCTCAATTGGTATTTTGGTGGATGATGCTATTGTTGTTACCGAAAATATTTATAGACGCTGGCTAATTGACAATAAAATTACCATTGCAACTGCTATTGACGCGGTGCGAGAAGTGGGTAACCCAACCATTTTAGCAACCTTTACTGTGGTTGCAGCATTGGTGCCAATGGCAGCAGTAAGTGGCATGATGGGGCCTTATATGGCACCAATCCCTGTACTAGGTTCAGTGGCAATGATGTTCTCATTGTTTGCAGCCTTTGTCTTTACGCCGTACTTTATTATGAAGTTTGTGCCGCCTTTAAATGTATTACACAAAATGCATGAAAAAGAAGAGAAAGAAGGCAAGGTCATGTATGCATTCTTTCATGCAACAATTTCTAAATTATTTAACGTTAAAATTTATGGCTGGGGCTTTTTAATCGGCTTAGTAGTTGCCTTCTTTATGTCAATGTCAATGTTCTATACGACATCAGTGCCAGTGAAAATGTTACCTCTTGATAATAAATCAGAGTTCGGTGTTGTACTGGATATGGCAGACGGCACTGCACTTGCAGACACTGCATCAACACTACATAAAATGGCTCAAGTATTACGCAACATGCCAGAAGTTGTTGCAATCCAATCTTACACAGGTACAGCCAAACCGTTTGACTTCAATGGTTTGGTGCGACATTCTTATTTAAGACAAAACTCATCAGAAGGTGAGTTACAAGTTCAACTAGCTGAAAAAGGCGATCGCGATCGCTCTAGCCATGAAATTGCACTTGAAGCTAGAGAACTAGTTAAACAAATTGCTATTGATGCTGGTGCTAATTATGCAGTAGTAGAGATGCCGCCTGGTCCACCAGTGCTTCGCCCTGTTGTGGCAGAAGTGTATGGTCCTGATAAAGAAACACGTCGTAAGTTAGCTAATGACTTAACACAGATGTTTAAAGAGTCAGGCACAATGACTGATATTGACAACTTGATGCGTGATGATTATCCAGTAATCAACTTCCAAGTAGATACTAAAAAAGCCTCTCGTTTTGGTGTAAGCGTGCAAACCATTCAAGAAACTCTAGCCATGGCCATGAGTAGCTTCAATGTAACCACCATTCGTCTTAAGAATGCACTGGAACCTTCACGTGTTTGCCTAAAAATACCATTGTCTAAGCGTTCACAATTGTCTTACCTAACACAACTACCAGTACCATCACAGCATGGTGGCATGATTCCAATTTCTGAGCTGGGATCGTTTGTTTACAAAAAGCAAGATGATTTAATTTTCCATAAAGATCTAGCGGATGTTGAATACGTTTTAGGTGAGCCTATTGGCCGCTTAAGTGCGCCAATTTATGCTATGTTTGGTGTAGACGACTTGTTGCTTAGATATCAAACAATCGATGGTAAAGAATTACAAGGTGAATATTTAGGTCCGCCTGAAGATCAAACGGTTCCGGGCTTCGAGTGGGCTGGTGAGTGGACGGTAACTTATGAAACCTTCCGTGATATGGGTATGGCTTTTGGCGTAGCACTGGTTGTTATTTACATGTTGGTTGTATGGCAGTTTGGTAACTTTATCATCCCTGCAATTATCATGGCGCCAATCCCATTAACACTTTTAGGTATTGTTCCAGGCCACTGGATGTTGGGTGCAGAATTTACAGCAACCTCTATGATTGGTTGGATTGCGCTGGCAGGCATTATTGTGCGCAATTCTATCCTTTTGGTGGACTTTACCGTACAAGAGTATGCCAAGGGTGTGCCATTTTTTGATGCGGTAGTTAGTTCGTGCAGTTCACGTACTCGTCCTATTCTAATTACTGCTTTTGCTTTAGTGGGTGGTTCCAGTGTAATTTTGACGGATCCTATTTTCCAAGGTATGGCTATCTCTTTACTGTTTGGTGTACTAATTTCAACCGTACTAACATTGATTGTAATTCCATTAGGCACACTTTCAGCAGGTGAAGAGTCTTGCCGTAATATCGCTGTTAATATGGGCTTATTGCCAGGTGATGCTGATTCAGATGCAAAATACAATGTAGCCAAACCAGAAAAAGCCAAAAAACCTAAAAAGGAAAAATCTGAAAAAACACCTAAAGATGCAAAAGAGTGGATTAAAGCAGCATTAGGCAAAAAGAAAAAAGCAGACGATGCTGAAAAAGAAGCTTCTGAAGATAAAATAGACACTAACGGTCTACTCAAAAAAGAAGACAAAAATGATGTTTAGCATCTGTTAATAGAAACCACAAAAAATGGCTTCATATCGAAGCCATTTTTTTTCGTCTAATGAAAAGCAATTAAAGCACTAACCGATTGATTCTCCAGCTGCTTGTAAATCCGCATGATAAGATGAACGCACCATTGGCCCACTAGCCACTTGTGAAAAGCCCATCTCAGTCGCTAATACTTTATAACGATCAAACTGCTCAGGGGTGATATAAGCTTCAACTGCTAGATGATGTTTACTCGGCTGCAAGTACTGACCCAGTGTTAGCATATCTACATCATGCGCTCGAAGATCAGCCAGTACGTCTAACACTTGCTGCTCACTCTCACCCACACCTAACATCAATCCTGATTTGGTTGTAACATTTGGGTGTTGTTGTTTGAATGACTGCAACAATTTTAATGAATACTCATAACTCGCCCCTGGGCGTACTTGAGAGTACAAGCTTGGTACGGTTTCAAGATTATGGTTAAACACGTCAGGTGGGCAAGTTTCGAATACCTCTAAGGCTTTTTCTATGCGCCCTCTAAAATCAGGCGTAAGTATTTCAATCTTAACCTGTGGCGTTGTTTGTCTAATCTGATCAATACACTGCTTAAAATGCCCAGCACCGCCATCACGCAAATCATCTCGATCTACTGAGGTAATCACCACGTATTTAAGCGCCATTTTCTCGATGGTTTCAGCTTGCCGTGTGCCACGTCACAAAACGGACAACGACGTGTGCAAATCTGCCCCATGATCATAAAGGTTGCTGTGCCATGATTAAAGCATTCACCTAAGTTAGGACATTGCGCTTCTTCACAAACGGTAAACAACTTTTGATTACGCAAGGTTTTTTTAAGCTTGTCGACTTTAGAGCCAGCAGGGTGCTTAATGCGAATCCAGCTTGGCTTTCTTAATGGCACACGTGTTGCGTCTGGCTTAATCTTTAAGCGTTGTGTTTTTGATTCGCCTTTTAAGGCCTTAATGTCAATGTCTTGCAACATGGTTGATTAAAATCTGTGTGAGCTCATTAGCAATATTGTCTAAGCTAATATTATCCGTTAAATCACACAGTTGTGTCACTTTCAGCCCTTGGTATCCGCAAGGGTTTATTTGTGCAAAGGCTGATAGCTCCATATCGACGTTTAAACTGAGTCCATGGTAAGTTCTACTATTTTTAACTTTTAAGCCAAGAGCAGCAATTTTAGCACCATCTACATATACACCTGGTGCACCATCTTTTAGATGAGATTCGATTCCATGGATTTTTAATAAATCCATAATAGCAGTCTCAATCAAAGACACCATTTTTTTTACCCCAACACCCAAGCGCTTTAAGTCAATCAAGCAATAAACAATCAGCTGCCCTGGGCCGTGATAGGTGATCTGTCCACCACGGTCAGTTTTAACCACAGGAATGCTACTACTTTGTAACAGGTGCTCAGCCTTGCCAGAAATACCCTGTGTAAACACACTGGGATGCTCCACAACCCACAGCTCGTCCTCGGTATTAGTATCACGTAATCGGGTAAAGCTTTTCATCGCATCCCAAGTTTGAATATAATCTTGCAAACCAAGATTGATAATTTTCATGCTTAACTACAAGATGTAAGCAACCAAAGGGTCGTCTTGTAATTCTTGATTAATACAGTCTAATTGTGTGCGGCTAGTAGCGACAATTCTAACCGTATAAGAGATATAACTACCTTTCGAACTCTTCTTGCTGGTGATTTGATTTGGGTGTATTTTGCCCGCGTGACGCTCAATAATGCTACACATAGTAACGCTTAACTCGGTGCAATCTTTACCCATAATTTTAATCGGATAGTCGCAAGGGAAGTTAAACAACTCCTCAGAGCTTGGTTCAATAGTAGGCTTAGTCATATTGGGTAATTTTATCGTCTATTGCTATAAAATAGGGTTAGTTTTTATGTTTTCAAGTAGCAGGGGTAACTTTTAATGCGTCCAGAACAAGTCAGTAAAATTCTTAACCAAGAGTTTGAATCCGTTATTCAAGGTCATCATACACCAGTGATGTTGTGGGGTGCACCAGGTATTGGTAAGTCACAAATCATCGCTCAAGTAGCACTTGAACATAACGTGCCAATGATTGATATTCGCCTTTCACAAATGGAACCAAGTGATCTTCGTGGTATCCCTTTTAAAAATGGCGAACAAGTTGATTGGGCGATTCCATCACTCTTGCCTGATGCGGCTCGTCATGGTGAGCAAGGTATTTTATTTTTAGATGAAATCACCTCGGCACCACCCACAGTATCGGCTGCAGCTTATCAATTAATCCTAGATCGTCGATTGGGTGATTATGTAGTACCAGATGGCTGGGTGATTTTTGCAGCAGGCAATCGCCAGGGTGATCGTGGCGTGACTTATTTAATGCCAGCACCACTGGCTAATCGTTTTTCTCATTACGAATTAGATGTTAATTTGGATGACTGGGTAGCTTGGGCTTATAAAAATAATATTGACGAACGCATTATTGGTTTTTTACGTTACCGCCCGGAGCATTTATTTGAATTTGACCCAGCTCATAATCCGGTTGCTTTCCCGTCACCAAGAACCTGGGAGTTTGTGCATCGAGCGCTTAATAAGTTTGAAGACAATTTAGTATTATTTAGAGAAACAGCAAGCGCTTGTGTGGGAGAAGTTGCAGGTGTTGAAGTAGCAACTTTTATCGAACACTTAGAAGATTTGCCAGATTTGGACGCTATTGTTAATGGCGAATCAGTACCAATTCCTGATGCAATAGATCTTCAATACGCCATTTGTTCAGCGCTAGTGGGTAGGGCGATTAGTGTTAAAGGCAAAGATAACGCGCATCAGGTTTGGGGTAATATTATGAACTTTGCACGTGATTTCCCACAAAAAGAACTTGGTGTTATGTTGGTGTCTGACATGCAACGTGCGATTGGCGAAGAGATTTTCACCATCCCTGAGTTTGCCAATTGGGCCAGTGAAATCGCCGACACCATGTTTGACTAAGGTGCACCTTGGACAAGTACCCCACATGGCAAAATGAAC
>CAZKWW010000012.1:0-11853 GCA_964556635.1 uncultured Candidatus Ruthturnera sp. | reverse complement strand
ATACGATACCCGCAAATTCTTTTTGTTTATGGTGGAGAGAGAAGGATTCGAACCTTCGAAGCCAGAGGCGACGGATTTACAATCCGCATACTTTAACCACTCGTAAATCTCTCCAAAAACAATCGGCCATTATCCCATAACTATTCTTGATTAACAAGGGGATTTAATCGTTTTTTTTTGTATCGAAATTAAGGGGTGTTAAAGCCTAGAAACGCCACTTGAAATTGCAGCATCAAATACTGCTTTTGGTACCACGTCAATGAGTCTTTTGTCGAATGGTTTAGGAATGATGTAGTCTTTTCCAAAGCTGATAGCGTTAACATGGTAAGCCTCTAGTACATCTTGTGGAACGGCTAATTTTGCCAAATCTTTAAGTGCATGTACGGCGGCAATTTTCATCTCCACATTAATTTCACTGGCTTTAGCATCAAGTGCACCTCTGAAAATAAACGGAAACCCAAGTACATTGTTTACTTGATTTGGATAATCACTTCGACCGGTTGCCATAATCAAGTCATCACGCGCTGCATTAGCATCAGCTGGGGAAATCTCAGGATCAGGATTTGACAAAGCAAACACAATTGGATTATCCGCCATCGATTTCACCATGGCCTGAGAAACCAAATTGGCTGATGCCACGCCTACAAACACATCGCATCCATCCATGGCATCTGCCAGGGTTTGTTTATCTGTATTACTGGCATAATCTGATTTTTCTTTGCTTAATCCTTTGCGCTTATTGGTAATAACACCTTTAGAATCTACCAATAAAATATTGGCTTTTTTAAAGCCAAGCTCACAAAGTAAATCAAGCGTGGCAATGCCTGCAGCACCTGCGCCCAAGCAAGTCAAAGTTGCAGTTTTAGGTGTCTTTCCTTGAATTTCTAAAGCGTTTAAAAGCCCTGCTGCAATAATAATCGCCGTGCCATGTTGATCATCATGAAAAACTGGGATATCAAGCTCTTTAATCAGGCGTTGCTCAATTTCGAAACAACGAGGAGCAGAAATATCTTCTAAATTAATACCACCAAAAGTCGGCGCAATATTTTTAACCGTTTGCACAAACCCGTCCACGTCTTGCGTATCAACTTCAATATTAAACACATCAATATCGGCAAATTGCTTAAACAAAACACCCTTGCCTTCCATCACTGGTTTGGCCGCCAAAGGGCCAACATTACCAAGCCCCAAAACTGCCGAACCATCAGTAATCACAGCGACCAAATTACCTTTAATGGTGTAGTCATAAACTTTGGATTCATCTTTGGCAATTTCTCTAACGGGCGCTGCCACACCTGGTGTGTATGCCAAAGATAAATCGTGATGCGTATCCAGCGCTTTGTGCGAAGAAACGTGTATTTTTCCTGGACGCTCTCCCCTGTGATAATCAAGCGCTAATTTGTGGAATTCTTCACTCATTTTGGGTTAATATTGTTAGTACGATAAGAAAGCTATTATATAAGCAATTGAGAGGAGGTTGCCATGGTTAATAAAATCAGTATTGTCGGTGCTGGTCGAGTCGGTGAAAGCACGGCCCAAATGCTAGCTATTCAAAGGTTAGCGCAACAAATTGTGCTGATTGATTTAGACGAACAATATGCCAAAGGTGTGGCACTTGATATTCAAGAAACCTCAAGTGTTTATCACTTTGATGCTGATTTAATTGGCGCGAGCGATATTACCAATATTCAAGACTCTAACATTGTGATTATCACTGCTGGCATGCCACGTAAGCCCGGCATGGATAGAGCTGATGTGTTAGCCATTAATCTTAAAATAATTGACCAAATTATGGATGGTGTGATTAAACACGCGCCAGACGCTTATGTGATTGTGGTCTCTAACCCGGTTGATGTGTTAACTTATTACGCCAACCAAAAAGCCAACTGGCCACGCAATCGCATTATGGGGCAAGCTGGTATTTTGGACTCAATGCGCATGTCAAGTTTTATCGCTATGCAGACTAACTATTCGATTAACGATATTCAAGCAATGGTGCTCGGTGGCCATGGCGACACCATGGTGCCACTACCAAGGTTTACCACAGTTAGTGGTATCTCAATTGAGCATTTGTTAGATCAAAAAGCCATTGATAACATTATTCAGCGCACGCGTGACGGCGGCGCAGAAATTCTAAATCTTAAACAAAAATCCAGTGCTTATGATGCACCAGGTGCTGCTGTTACTATTATGGTGGAATCTATCGTGCACAACAAACGTCGCTTACTACCTTGCATTAGTATGCTTGAGGGTGAATATGGGCAAAGTGATATTGCCATTGGCGTGCCAGTTGTGCTCGGCGAAAATGGTGTTGAAAAAATTATTGAATTAGACTTTAATGGCGAGGAACAAGGCGATTTTAATGCTTCTGCCAAAGTTATTAAAGGCTTAATTGAAGAAATCTAGCTAAGAATTTTATTCATTCGAGTAATGTTATCAATGGAAATGTTTTTAGGGCAAACACTTTCACAGTGTCGGTGATTTGAACAACTGCCAAAACCTTCGCTTTCCATTTGTTTCACCATACTTTGTGTGCGATCAATACTTTCGATCTCACCTTGAGGCAACAAGCCCAAGTGCGAAACCTTTGCGGCTACAAACAATGATGCACTGGCATTAGGACATACCGCTACACAAGCGCCACAACCAATACAAGTGGCGGAATCAAATGCATCATCAGCAGTATGTTTTTCCACTAAAGTATTATTAGCCTCAGGAGCTGACCCTGTGTGTACAGAAATGTAACCACCTGATTGGATAATCCGATCAAACGATGTGCGATCAACAGTTAAGTCTTTAATAATAGGGAAGCTATTCGCACGCCACGGTTCAACCCACAATTCATTTTGATCCTTGTACTCACGCATGTATAGTTGACAAGTTGTTGTGGCTGTTTTCTCACCATGTGGATAACCATTAATCACTAATGAGCATGCACCACAAATACCCTCACGACAATCATAATCAAACACGATTGCATCTTCTCCGCGCGCAATTAACTGCTCATTAAGTTGATCTAGCATTTCTAAAAATGAAGTGTCATTATCAATATCAGCAATCTCGTATGCCATAAAATCGCCTTTTGCATGCAAACTCTTTTGACGCCAAATGTGCAAAGTAAAGTTCATTTGTAATTTCTCACGCTGGGTTTAATAAATTCAAAATGCAAATGCTCTTCATGTAATTTAACGCCCTCTTGCTGATACTCCCATGCAGCCACAAAAGCAAATTCCTCATCATTGCGTTTTGCCTCTCCTGTTGCTGATAAGTGCTCCGTTCTTGCATGCGCACCACAGGATTCTTCACGATGAAGGGCGTCTTTACACATTAGCACGCCGAGTTCAATAAAATCAGCCACCCTTCCTGCGCGCTCTAATGTTTGATTAAGATCTTTATCAATACCTGTGACTTTAATTTTTTGCCAAAACTCTGTTTTTAAATCTTTGATCTCATTAATAGCCCTCTCTAGCCTAGATTTTTCTCTAGACATGCCACACGCTTCCCATAATACTTTCCCGATTTTTTGATGAAAATATTCTGGTGAATATTGTGCATCTGGCGCATGCATGAGTTTGTCAACCCTATCCTTTGCCGCATTTAGGGCTTGCTTAACTTGTTCATGATTTTCATCAACTGTATCAAATGTATTTCTAGCTAAATAATTAGCAATGGTTTGTGGCAAGATAAAGTATCCGTCGGCCAAACCTTGCATTAACGCAGAAGCGCCAAGCCTATTAGCACCATGGTCTGAAAAATTAGCCTCACCTGCAGCAAATAATCCATCAAGTGTGGTCATCAGATTGTAATCCACCCATAATCCACCCATTGAATAATGTGGTGCTGGGTATATTTTCATCGGTGTTGTATAAGGATCGTCGTCAGTAATGCGCTCATACATTTCAAACAAATTACCGTATTTTTCTTCAACTTCCTCTAGGCCTGTTTTGTTAATCACATCAGTAAAATCTAAATACACGCCAAGGCGCTTACCATGAATCTTAACACCCACGCCACGCCCCTCATCACAAATGAGTTTGACTGCTCGTGATGCTACGTCACGCGGCACCAAATTTGCAAAAGCTGGGTATATTCTTTCAAGGAAATAATCTCTGTCTTCTTCTTTGATGTCTTTAGGGTTTTTCTTACAATCTTCTATTTTCTTTGGCGCCCAAATGCGTCCATCGTTACGCAAAGATTCACTCATTAAAGTTAGTTTTGATTGATTCTCACCTGTTGGCGGAATGCAGGTTGGGTGAATCTGAGTAAAACTCGGGTTAGCAAAATAAGCCCCTTGTTTAAATGCACGCCAAATCGCTGAAGTATTACAACCTTTAGCATTGGTTGATAAATAATAAGCATTTGAATAGCCGCCCGTGCACAACACAACACAGTCAGCCGTATGTGTGGACAACTCGCCTGTCACTAACTCGCGCACTACTACACCCCTAGCCTTACCATCAATAGTGATAATTTCCAACATTTCAGAGCGTGAATAATGTCTGACTCGACCAGCCTTAACTTGTCGACTCATGGCACTATATGCACCTAAAAGTAATTGTTGGCCCGTTTGTCCACGCGCATAAAAAGTACGCGATACTTGTGTACCGCCAAACGAACGATTGGCTAAATAACCACTATACTCTCGCGCAAAAGGGACCCCTTGCGCTACAGCCTGATCAATAATATTTCCACTGAGTTCAGCTAAGCGATAAACACTAGACTCTCTTGCCCTAAAATCTCCACCTTTAATCGTGTCGTAAAATAAACGCCAAACACTATCACCATCATTTTGATAATTCTTAGTGGCATTAATGCCGCCTTGTGCTGCAATTGAATGTGCGCGTCTTGGTGAGTCTTGAAAACAAAATGAACTAACATTGTATCCAGCTTCGCCTAAGGTTGCACACAACGATGCCCCTGCAAGTCCAGTACCAATAACAATAATCTTGTGTTTATCTCGATTTTGTGGCGCCACCAACGCCAAGTCAAACAAATGTTTTTTCCAGCGATTTTCTAATGGGCCTGTTGGTTCAAAAGTGTTAAGCATAAATAATGCTCACTAGAATAGAGATAAAACCAATAAATAAGCCAAATACAATTAACATGACCAATAAGTGATACTGTTTAGACGAGATACCCAAAGTTTGCAATATATTACTTAATGAATGATGCAAGTGTACACTGAGTGTTAGCGCTCCCAAGGTATAAATAATTAACAAAATTGGTTGAGCAAAAATATCGAGCATTTGCTGGTATAAATCAGTTTTATTCAATAGTTGCATTTGTACAAAATGAAAAACAATAAAAGCTAACAAGGCGCTAGCGCCGCTCCAGGCAACCACCCTCGGAATGGTCTTTGGATAAGTTTTTATATTACCAATACCTTTGCTTTTATTGTTAGAAATTTGACGAGAAACTGCTGTAAACACATGAAAAACTAAAGTTACCATCAAAATCAATACCATTAAATGGTAAACAGCCAGTTCGTTTAGCCAGGTATAAAAATTATTAAACACATCCTTACCAAAATGAAAATTTAACAAACTTAATAAATGAAATACGATATAAGCAAACCACACAAGTCCGGCAAAAGACATAAGTTTTTTACGAATAATTGTATTAGTAAAGCTCATCAAACTCCGCTCGAGGTTGTAAATTCTCTTTTTCAATTGTCCTTAAACAACTGTTGTAACGTAAAATTGGATCAGCGCAATGTTTTGGCGCCATCTTTTCAGCAATTTCATATTTAGCAATCGCCTCCATCAACCCTTCATAGGCAAAAGACTGTGACATCGGGTTTTTTAATAACGCCCGGGCTTTTCGCTCAAGAAAAATCCCTGTGTAATAATGGCGATGAAACTCTGATTCTAATTTAACGATAGTTTCAATAATTTTTTTATGTTGCACCTTAGTGCCACCATGTGAACATTGATCAGTCAACGCTAAAATATAAACAACTAAAGCATCTTGGTTATCAGGGTCAACTGCAAAAACATCAATACAAATACTGATGGCTAAGTCTGGCTCACGCAATGAACGATATTGCCGTGCTTTATCAAGCACAGTACCAATCGAATCTTTATGAATTAAGTGGTATTTCATACCAACCCCCCCTGGGAAACAATTGACAACAGTTATTTTTTTATATATTCTACTTTATGTTGGCTATAAATTTATGGAAAACAATAAAACAAAATAACTAATTCTAAGAGGAGAATTGAAATGAAAAAAAATATAAAATTAATTGCAGCAACTGTCGTTGCAATGGGATTAATTGCATCACCTGTGGCGTCTGCTAAAGAAATTGTAATTAAATTTTCACACGTTACTACTGAAGCAACCCCTAAAGGCAAGGGTGCAATGTTATTCAAAAAATTAGTTGACGAGCGCTTAGGAGGAAAGGTTCGTGTCGAGGTCTACCCAAGTTCACAGCTTTATGGTGACAAAGCAGTATTAAAGGCATTACTTTTAGGTGATGTGCAACTAGCTGCGCCATCACTATCTAAATTTGGCAAATATACTAAAAAATGGGCGCTATTTGATTTACCTTTCTTATTTAAAAACCCACAAGCTTTAAATTGTTTTACTGCTTCATCTAAAGGCCAAGAACTACTTAGTGCTACAGACAGAAAAGGCATTAAAGGCCTTGGTTACTGGTTAAATGGCATGAAGCAAATTTCTGCTAACACGCCACTAATCGTGCCTGAAGATGCTAAAGGCCTAAAGTTCCGCATTATGAGCTCAGATGTTCTTAAAGCACAATTTGAAGCAGTTGGTGCCAATCCGCAAAAAATGGCTTTTTCTGAAGTTTACAATGCATTGGCAACTGGTGTAATTGATGGTCAAGAAAACACTTGGTCAAATATCCGCTCAAAGAAATTCTTTGAAGTGCAAAAAGACACTACCATTTCTGACCATGGTGTTTTAGAGTATGCTTTAGTAACCAATAAGCGTTTTTGGAATGGTTTGCCTAGCGACATTCGTATACAGCTAGATCAAATCATTAAAGAGGTAACTGCTGAAGTAACTAAGTATGCATTGGATGCAGCTGAAAAAGACATGAAGACTGTTGCTAACTCTGGCAAAACCAATATTCATACATTGACAGATGATCAAAAACAACAATGGGTTACAGCGATGAAGCCTGTTTGGGCTCAGTTTGAAGATCAAGTTGGCAAAGATAACATTGCGGCAGTTCAGCAATGTAACGCTCAAAACTAGAAGCTTGTTAAAGCACAGTTTGATGACTGTGCTTTATTAAGAAACTTTTTCATAATTATGAATAACATCTAAATGCATTGCTTTTTTCAGCTCAATAAACTGATTATATTAATGCGCATAATTATGCAAAGGTTTTTTTAACTAATGAAAATTTCTAACCTCTTAAACCATATCGAAGAGTGGCTAATTACTCTCTTATTAGCCTCAATGACACTATTAACCTTTTCTCAGGTAGTTGCTCGCTATATCTTTAATTCAGGTGCTGTCTGGGCACTAGAGGCAACCACTTATTTATTTGCCTGGCTAGTTTTACTAGGTGCTTCTTATATCATTAAGTGCGGTTCACATATTGCGGTGGACAGTGTTGTTAACTTATTCTCTGAAAAAAATCGAAAATTAATCACTCTGTTCGCTATTTCAGCCTGCATGGTGTTTGTTGTTATCATGTTTATAGGCAGTTATGAGTACATTTCTTTACTTAAAGATATTGAAATTGAAATGGAAGATTTACCTGTTTTAGAATGGCAAGCAAAAATTATTCTACCATTTGGATTTGCACTCATGTTTTACCGCTTGGTAGAAGTTATGATTAATGTTATTAATAACAAAACAACTACTATGCACTTTGATTCACACACTAATGATTATCAAGAGTAGCTTGTGATTATTTTTACTCTGTTTTTTATGCTCTTTGGTTTAATGGCAATAGGTGTTCCCGTTGCTTTTTCACTCGGACTGTCTAGTGTTGCTGTTATTGTTTTATTTGGCAGCGAATCCTTGGCCTCACTTGCAGGGCATTTGTTCAGTGCAATGGAACACTACACATTAATGGCCATTCCATTTTTTATTCTAGCCTCCTCTTTTCTCTCAAAAGGTGGGTCGGCACAACGACTAGTAGATTTTGCCATTGCTAGTATTGGTTGGGTTAAAGGCGGACTCCCAATGGCATCTGTACTAGCCTGCATGATGTTTGCCGCTATTTCCGGATCTTCTCCTGCTACTGTTATTGCCATTGGCTCTATTGTTATTGCTGGCATGGTTAAGGAAGGTTACCCGCAATCTTATGCAGCAGGCGTGATTAGCTCAGCTGGCACTATGGGTATTTTAATTCCGCCATCAATAGTTATGGTGGTATACGCCGCTGCTACTGAAGTTTCAGTAGGAAGGATGTTCTTGGCTGGCGTTATTCCTGGCCTAATTATTGGATCAATGATGATGATTGCCATTTATTTTACTGCTCGAGCTAAAGGCTATCCTAGTGTCCCCTTTAAAGGTTTTGCACACTTAATAAAGGTTTTCACTAAAGCGTCTGGCGGACTATTTTTAGTTGTTATTATTATGGGTGGCATTTATGGTGGCATTTTTACCCCAACTGAGGCTGCTGCTGTGGCAGCTGTTTATGCGTTTATTTTGGGTGTATTTGTTTATAGAGATATAAAAATTTCTGAAATTTCTTTAGTAATTAAAGAATCTGCAAAAACTTCAATCATGCTGATGTTTATTATTTCTAATGCTATGTTGTTCGCCTTTGTGCTTACCAATGAACGCATTCCACATGAGATTGCAGAAACCATTATTGCATTTGGTCTACCTATTTGGGGATTTTTACTAATTGTTAACTTGGTGCTATTGATTGCTGGAAATTTTATGGAGCCTTCTGCAGTACTGTTAATTATGGCACCCATTTTATTTCCAATTGCTATGGAGATGGGTATTGATCCAATTCACTTAGGTATTATGATGGTGGTTAATATGGAAATTGGTATGCTTACCCCGCCAGTCGGTCTCAATCTATTTGTTACTTCAAGTATTACTGGCATGTCATTAATTGAGGTTATCAAAGCAACGCTACCGTGGCTGTTACTTATGTTAGTCTTTTTAATAATAATCACATTTATTCCATCAATATCAACTTATCTACCAACTTTGCTTATGGGTCCAGAAACTGTTGGAACATAAACGCACCTTAACGCATACTAGATTCAAATAAAAACTACAAACAACTATTCATTTACAAAATTTTTGAAATTTTTATTGCTTTTCAAAAACAAATCTTATCAAACCAATATTTACAACTAAAAGTAGCGCTTTTAGGTCGTAAAAATGATTTTTGCAGATAAAAAACAATCAAAAACCCATTCAACACACGGCTTTGGCCTTGATTTTGATTATTTCCAATATTTTTTTATAAATAAAAGTGGTTCAAAGTGTAACAAAGTGGTATAAAATGTATTTTATTGACTTGAGGAGTTAATAATTTTAATCACCATTACGGGGGAAACATGGAAGCAACTTTACACGCAATTATTTACACATCATCAGCACTTATCTTAGCAATTAGCTTTGTTGCCGTTGCTTAATCAACATAAAATCTTGGGGAAGAGTAAATGTTCAGGGGGGTACACAATCTAACCATTGATGCAAAAGGAAGACTGAAAATTCCAACGCGTCATCAAACGCAAATCGATAAGGCTTGCTCTGGTCAGATGGTGCTTAGTATTCACCCAGACGATAATTGTTTGCTACTTTACCCTTTGGGTGATTGGCAAAATCTTGAGCGTAAAGTGAGTGCACTGCCCTCACTTAACATTCATACAAAACGCTTAAAACGCAAACTCATTGGCCATGCAACTGATTGTGAGCTTGATAAAGCCTCTCGTATTCTAATTCCTGCAACACTTAGAGAATACGCCAAACTCAACAAAAAACTAATTCTTAGTGGGCAAGGTCACAATTTCGAACTGTGGGATGAAGAAGCCTGGCACAAACATATTAATAATCTTGACTCGCTGAGCAAGAAAGAAGAAATTCCAACGGAAATTACCCAACTGGCACTATAAGAGATAAAGCAATGTCTAGAACCTCAAACCATCACCAATCTGTGATGTTCGATGAATCCATCGAAGGGTTAAACATAAAAAATGGCGGCATCTATATTGATGCTACTTTTGGCCGAGGCGGACACACACAAGGCATTCTAGACAAATTAGATGATTCAGGCTCAGTGATTGCTTTCGATCAAGATATCCACGCTGTTGAATATGCTAGAGAAAATTTTAATGACGATCGTCTCACGGTGATCCATAGTGCTTTTACGCATATGGGTGAGATATTAAGTGAGCGAAATTTATCTGGAAAAATTGACGGCATCTTGATGGATCTTGGTGTTTCATCACCACAGCTCGATAATGCTGATAGAGGTTTTAGCTTTAATGCCGATGGGCCGCTCGATATGCGCATGGACCAAACTAGTGGCATCAGCGCGGCGCAATGGCTAGAAAAAGCCGATGCAGTAGAAATTGCCAATGTGCTTTATGAATTTGGTGAAGAAAAAAGAAGCCGACACATTGCCAGCGCAATTAAAAAATACCAACAGGATAAGGTCATTACCACTACTCTGCAATTAGCCAATATTATTGCGAGCGTAGTTAAATCACATAAAAACAAACATCCGGCAACTCGCTCATTCCAAGCCATTCGTATCTTTATTAATCAAGAATTAAAACAATTGCTTGAAGCATTGGATCAAACCATACGCTTGCTAGCACCAGAAGGCAGGCTTAGCATTATCAGTTTCCATTCTATTGAGGATCGTATGGTTAAACAATTTATCCAAAAGAACTCTAAACAAAAACAACTACCTAAAGGATTACCTATTATGGATAGCGGTGCTGAGCAAACCTTATTTAAAAACTTAGGAAAACAGTTCGCCAGTAAGACAGAAGTTAGCATTAATAAACGCTCAAGAAGTGCCATATTGAGAATTGCACAGCGCACTACATTAGAGGATCAAGCATGCTAGGTCGGTCACTAGATATAACAAAAATCAATATCGTATTAGGTGTGTGTATTGTTGTTTTGTCTTTTTATACGATTATTTGGCACCAGCAAAATTACCTTTTAGAAAAAGAAAAAGAAATAAAAAAAAATGAAAATCAACAATTAATGGCCATGCACAAACATTTATTAATAAAGCATTCAGAAAAAATTAGTGGCGCGCAGATTAAAAACAAAGCTTTAAAAGAGCTGCAAATGAAAGTTGTTAATCCAAAAAAAATTAAATCTGTACTGTTATGACAAATAAAAGCCCTAAATCAATTACCTCTACCAGAGTACAAAACTATTGGTACCGACAAGGTGCGATTAAATATTTCTTTGTTTTATTTTTACTTGGATTTGGTTTTAGGATTATCACTATTAATCAGATCGCGATTGAGCAACCTGATGCAAGCACAATCACCATTCAAGAAAAAGCTAGAATACAGGCCGACAAAAGCAATATAAATAAAACAAAATCACGTCGTGGCGATATCTTAGATAGGAATGGCGATATCTTGGCTTCTAGCCGTATTTTAAAACGCGTCAACCTAGATCCAACTCAAGTGCAAACAGTCTTTATCCCAAAATTAGCCGAAGCACTAATGATGCCTGAAGGCGAACTGCGTGCAGCTATTGAAAAAAAATTAAGTAAAAAAAGAGGCAGAAGGGAATTAATTATTAAGAAAAACCTAAGACTAACCAACCCTATCTTAGGCAATCTAGCAAAGCTTAAAAAAATCAAACTAAAAGTTTGCACTATAAAACAGAAAGAAATGTCAATAAGCTTACTTGACCAAGCGCTAGAAATAGTCA
>CAZKWW010000011.1:0-12134 GCA_964556635.1 uncultured Candidatus Ruthturnera sp. | reverse complement strand
TAGGCACCAGGATAAGCACTTGAAATTGTCATAATTTCAAAATCAACTGCTGGGAATTGGTCTCTTTGAATACTGCTAAGTGCCAACAACCCAACCGCGATAATACTCACGGTAAAAACCAGTGCTAGTTTTTTTTGCTTAACAAAGAAATTAAGAATACTATCCATAACGGCTTAGTATACCAATAGTGATGTGTTTTATTCTCTAGTCGGCTTTTTTATTACGCGCTCTTTTGCGCTCAGTTTCACCCAATAGTCGCTTACGAATACGGATATTATTTGGTGTCACTTCTACCAATTCATCATCATCAATAAACTCTAAGGCTTGCTCTAAATCTAGCTTAATGGCTGGTGTTAATACAACCGCTTCATCTGTGCCAGAGGCACGCACGTTAGTGAGTTGTTTGCCCTTCATAACATTAACCACGAGATCTTTATCGCGCGTATGAATGCCGACTACCATGCCTTCGTAAACATCGGTATTGTGCTCAACAAAGAATTTGCCACTCTTTTGCAGGTTAAAAATCGCATAAGCCACGGCTTGACCTTGATTCATGGAAATCAAAGAGCCGTTATTACGCTGACCGATCTCGCCTGTTTTTTGTGGTTTGTAAGCATCAAAGGTTGAGTTCATTAAACCCGTACCTGTGGTTGCGGTTAAAAATTCGGTTCTAAAGCCGATTAAGCCACGAGCAGGAATATTAAAGTCAAGTTTTACACGGCCATTGCCATCAGGTGCCATGTTGGTTAATTCAGCTTTACGCTCACCAAGTTTTTCCATCACTGTGCCTTGATGTTGTACTTCTACATCAACACTCAAGTCTTCAAATGGCTCGCAAATCACACCGTCAATTTCTTTTAGAATAACTTGTGGACGACCAACTGCCACTTCATAGCCTTCACGACGCATAGTTTCAATCAGTACTGATAAATGTAATTCACCACGACCAGAGACAATAAACTCTGAAGGGTCATCGGTGTTTTCAACGCGTAGTGCCACGTTGTAAATTAGCTCTTTATCTAAGCGATCACGAATATTTCTTGAAGTAATATATTTGCCATCTTGCCCTGCAAAGGGTGAATCGTTAACACGAAACGCCATTGATACCGTTGGCTCATCCACACTTAGTGGTGGTAAGGCTTCTGCGTGTTCTACATCACAAATAGTATCTGAAATAGAAATACCTTCAATACCGGTAATACAGGCAATATCACCTGCTTCGGCGCTATTGGTTGAGATCTTTTCTAAACCCATAAAGCCCATCAAATCAGCTACTTTTGCTTTGCGCTCAGCACCATCAGCACTAATCACTGACACTTGTTGATTCTTTTTAATCGTGCCACGAGTGATACGACCAATGCCGATTGCGCCCACAAATGAAGAATAATCTAGGGCTGTAATTTGCATTTGCAATGGTGCTTCAATATCAACTTCTGGTGGCGCTACTTTTTCAACAATCGTTTCAAACATTGGCAGCATATCACCTTCACGTACATTGTCTTCCAAAGAGGCGTAGCCGTTAATGCTTGAAGCATAAATAACTGGAAAATCTAGTTGTTCATCCGTTGCCCCTAATTGATCAAATAAATCAAATACTTGGTCGATGACCCAATCAGGGCGGGCTGCATCTTTGTCAATTTTGTTGATGACTACGATTGGGTTTAAGCCTTGATCAAAGGCTTTCTTGGTCACAAAACGCGTTTGCGGCATTGGGCCTTCTTGCGCATCTACCAATAAAAGCACTGAATCTACCATAGAAAGTACGCGCTCTACTTCACCACCAAAGTCGGCGTGACCCGGGGTATCAACGATATTAATGTGATAATCATTCCACTTAATCGCTGTATTTTTTGAGCTAATGGTAATACCACGCTCTTTTTCTAAATCATTAGAATCCATCATCCGATCGGTTGACTCAAAACGATCATCAAAAGTTTGAGATTGTTCAAGTAGCTTATCTACCAAAGTAGTTTTACCGTGGTCAACGTGAGCAATAATAGCGATATTTCTAAGTTTGGTATTCATACGAGATAAGTGAATGCGAAAAAGGCACTATTATCCCGTAAAATACCCTTCAATATTAGAAATTATTGATATAACTATTTATGGGAAAAAAAGGCAGTTCTGGTCGTTGGATGAGTGAACATCTAAGTGACGAATATGTAAAAAAATCTCAGAAAGAGGGTTATCGCTCACGCGCTGTTTACAAACTCACTGAGGTAGTTGATAAAGACAAGTTTATCAAACCAGGTTCTCGCGTGCTTGACTTAGGCGCAGCCCCTGGTGGTTGGAGCCAAGTAGCCATTAAAATGGTAGGAAAATCAGGCCAAGTCATTGCCAGTGATATTTTAGATATTAAGCCTATTGTTGGCGTGGATTTTTTGTGTGGTGACTTTACCCAAGATTCGGTTTACGAGGGATTATTACAACTTACTGAAGGCCATAAAATGGATGTGGTGCTCTCAGATATGGCGCCCAACATGAGCGGACAACTCTCTGTCGATATCCCCAAGTCAATGTATTTATGTGAATTAGCCCTTGATATGGCGGTCAAAACGCTGACACCTCAAGGCTACTTTTTTATTAAAGTTTTCCAAGGTGATGGTTTTGATGCTTTTGTAAAATCTTGTAGAGAAGCGTTTGTTAAAGTCACCATTCGCAAACCTAAGGCCTCTAGAGCGCGATCTAAAGAAGTATATCTATTGGCCAATAGTTTAAAATAACTCAATCATTTAAATTTGACCACTCATGCAAAATTTTGAAGACATTCAAAACCTAGTCCAAGACGACATCACTAAGACTGATCAAGTATTGATTGATCACCTAAGTTCTGATGTGGCGCTAATTAACCAAATGAGTGGTTATATTATTGGCGCCGGTGGCAAGCGATTGCGCCCACTACTCTTGTTGCTTTGTGCACGCGCAACCAACTACCAAGGTGAGCATCATCACTTAATGGCGGTAGTGATTGAACTAATCCATACAGCGACACTACTACACGATGATATCGTCGATGAATCTAACACACGTCGAGGCAAAGACACTGCTAATGAGGTTTGGGGTAATGCTGCCAGTGTTTTGGTGGGTGATTTCTTGTATTCTCGCGCGTTCGAGATGATGGTTAAACCTAACTCAATGCGTATTATGACACTGCTTTCTAAAGCCACCAATGAGATTGCTCAGGGTGAAGTCATGCAATTACTTAATTGCCAAAATTCAGCGTTAACTGAAAAAGAATACTATAAAGTTATCGAGAGAAAAACCGCCGTATTATTCCAAGCAGCAACACAGATTGGTGCTATTTTATCTGATACTGACGAAGCACAAGAGTTGGCACTTAGAGATTACGGCCTACACTTGGGTAACGCTTTTCAAATTATTGATGATGTGCTTGATTATGAATCTGACTTCGAGACCATGGGTAAAGAAGTCGGTGACGACCTTGCCGAAGGCAAAACCACACTACCAATGATTTACGCTATTGAAAATACCACTGGTGAACAGCGTGAAATACTGATTAACGCCATTGAAAATGCCGACAACTCTCAGATTGATCAAATTGTTGATATATTGTCATCAGTCAATGCTTTTAGCTACACCCGACAAAAAGCACAAGAATCTGCCAATTTGGCCAAACAATCTTTATCTACACTTCAAGATTCTGACTACAAAGAAGCCATGATCTTGCTTTGTGACTTATCTTTAGCACGTAAATCCTAGTGTTGTCTGACGAGCTTAAAGCTCAAATTCGCCAATCATTTGAAGCTGCTAAAAATGGCATGTCTGGTTTTAAAATCAGACAAGCGCAAAATAAAATGATTGCAGAAATATCTAAAACCTTATCAGGTGAATATCCTGATAGCAATCCAATTTTGTGCGTAGAAGCACCAACAGGCACCGGCAAAACCATGGCTTATTTACTCAGCGCCATACCTATTGCTAAAGCGAAAAAAAAGAAGTTGATTGTTTCTAGTGCTAATGTTGCCTTACAAGAGCAATTGCTTAATAAAGACATGCCAGAAGTGCAAAAATACTGCTCAGTTGATTTTGAATATGCATTGGTTAAAGGGCGCTCTCGTTATCTTTGTGTGCGCAATTTAATTAACTTAGTTGAGGACAGTGCCAGTGAAAACGAGCTGTTTGATAATGCCGCACTGTGGGATGCGCCACCTGGGAAATATCAGCTCGACCAACTCGGTGAAATGTTGGAAGATTATTCTGCCAAAAAATGGAACGGTGAAATCGATGATTTAGATCAAACGCCTGAAGGGGCTTTGTGGTCAAAAATTGCCTGTAATCGTTTTACTTGCACGGCTAAAAACTGTGAATTCTACAACGATTGTGCTTTTTTTAAAGCAAGAAAACAAATCACCAAAGCTGATGTTATTGTGGCTAATCATGATTTGATTTTGGCAGATTTGACTGCGGGCAATACCATATTGCCAGATGTGGATGAGTCTATCTATATCTTTGATGAGGCACACCATCTTAACCACAAGGCTTTGTCACATTTTTCGCTTAGTAGCAGCACCGAGTTTATTAAAACCAGCATCAGGCAAACTCAAGGCGTTAGCGATCAGGTTTGTAAACTCACACAGCAAGATACGCTTGATATTTCTATCAAATCAATTGATGACTACTTAGTTGATTTAACCGAAATTTTCAAAAGCCTTGATTTTGACGAAGATATCTATTTGTTTGAACAAGGAGTGGTTGACACCTCTATTCAAATTATTTGTCAAAACCTACTCAGCAGTATTAGTGCCATTCACACACAGTTTGACACCTTAAAAGAATCTTGGTCAGATTATTTAAAAATAAAAATGGTGGAAAAATCCATTGCTGACCCGCTTAACAATGCTTTGGGTGAATGCGATCAGCATCTATCGTCTATTTTATTATTACTCTCATCTTTCTTGCAAATAGACGAAGTTGGGCAGGCACCACATTCTCGTTGGATTGAAAAATCCATCATGGCCAATAAAAAAACTAACTATATTCTTAACAGTGCACAGATTGATGTTTCACATAACCTGGACCAACTGATTTGGTCAAAAGTATCTGGCGCCATACTAACGTCAGCTACCTTGTCTTCATTGGGGAGTTTTGATCGACTCAATCAACAACTGGGCTTGGTTAAAGCGGACAATCAATACTTACGTCTACCTTCGCCTTTTAGTTTTGATCAAGTAGATTTTATTGTGGCTGATTTTAAAAATAACCCTACTCAAGTATATGAACATACGCAAGAGGTAGCAACACAGCTTTTAAAGCGTATTGATAGCAGCGAAGGTTCTTTGGTGTTATTCGCCTCTAATAAGCAAATGCAAATGGTGGCTGACTTGGTTGAACAAAAGCTTGGTTGTGATTTGTTTGTTCAAGGGGAATTTTCTAAAAAACTGATTTTAGAAAAACACACTAACTTACGTAAACAAAACCAAGGCAGTGTGATTTTTGGCCTTGATAGCTTTGCTGAAGGGGTTGATCTTAAAGGCGACAACCTGACTCATGTGGTGATTGTTAAACTGCGCTTTAGCGTGCCAACTTCACCGATTGAAAAAACCACACAAGATTATCTGCAATCTCAAAGTCGTAATCCCTTTATGGAAATCTCACTGCCTGACGTATCGCTTAGATTGATTCAAGCCTGCGGACGACTAATCCGCACCGAAACGGACACAGGAAAAATCACCATTTTTGACAATCGCTTAGTCTCTAAGTTTTATGGAAAGCAGCTACTTAACGCCTTGCCGGGTTATAACATTGTGGTTGAATAAAAACGTTTTAAATCATTTCCAAAAATCAAAGATTTTTGTTTTATGACTTGATGCTTTTCTACTTGTTTAGAAAAGTATCTAAAAAAATATTAATCTCTTAAAAGCTTTCTATCTTCACTATCCTTGAAAGAGCCTGTAATAATCATAATAAGGTCGATTAATGCCCAAATGCCAAGCCCACCTAAAGTTACCAAAGACAAGATTCCAGTTCCAGTTTTCCCAACATAAAATCTGTGTACTCCTAAAAAACCAAGAAAAAAACACAAAAGTGCTGCCACAACCATCTTCTTGTCACTCATTACTTCATCAGTCATAAATTCTCCTACTATATAATTTAAAGTTCAATATAATACACTTATTATTTCTTATAAAGGTAAAAGATTATGTCTGATAATAATTCATCTAAAAGCTATGGGATTGCAGTATCCTTGTGTGGAGTATTTGGGATACTTGGTGTTCATCATTTTTATATAGGCAATATATTGCACGGTATTTTTGACTTAGGACTTTTTATACTAGCAATGATTTTTATAAGTCAGGATGAAAGTATAGGTGTAATTTTATTATTGATCGATATAGCACACACAATATTTGTTTTTTATAAATTAATAACTGAAAAACAAAAGGATGGACATGGAAAGCTTATTATTCATAGTGCACAATAATAAGTGAATTTATATTCTATTAAAAACTAAAGCGGTTAATCCGATTTGGTTTTTGACTGACTCCCCTTTCAAAGTAAATCCAATCATACTTATTGAAATGAAGCGTTAAAAATCTTAACTGTTTGAACGTAGTGAGTTTTAAGATTTAGCGTAATGAGATTAGTAAGATTGAGATTTGTTTTGAGGGGTGAGCTCTTTCGGTTACCTTTCTGCTCACCAGAAAGGTGACAAAAACCTAAAATTAAACAAAACCTCAACAACAAAAAATTTAGGAAATAATGGAAATGATCAGTCAAAACACCAAACTAACAACCAAAACCATTCAAAAACATCTGTTTACAAGCCGAAAACAGCCTGTTTATAGGGTTTTCAATTGAAAAATAAGGGCTTACCTAAGTAAATACAAAAATTTAGCAAATAATACGAATGACGCGTTTTTAACTAAAAACGCCAGAAAGCTTTATGTAGCAATGCCATCAACGTCAAGATCTCCAAACGCCCAAGTAACATTGAAAAACTCAAAATCCATTTTGCTGAATCACTCACACCACCGTAATTAGCCGCCACTTCGCCTAAGCCTGGGCCAAGGTTATTAATACTTGCTGCGGTTGCTGAAAAAGCCGTTGTTTGATCTAAGCCGGTAAACATCAGTGCAATTAAAATAATAATAAAAGCAATCACATACAGCGAAAAGAAACCCCAAACTGACACCAAGGTGCTCTCAGCAACACTACGATGATTAAGCTTAATGTTAATTTGCGCGTTTGGATGAATCAATTTTTTGATTTCTTTCATTGCCAATTTAAACATCAAGAGCACTCTAACCACCTTAATACCGCCACCCGTTGAACCTGCACAGGCACCAATAAAACTGGCAAAAATTAATAACACTGGCAAGATAAACGGCCACTGCGAATAGTCGGTAGAAGCAAAACCTGTGGTGGTAGCAATAGAAACGGTTTGAAAAATAGCTTGTCTTGCTGATTCACTCGCACTTGAATAGTAGCCACTTTCAAATAAAAATGTACCAATAACAATGGCGGTGACAAACAAGATAAACAAATAAGTTTTAAACTCTGAATCTTGTGAATAAGTAAAGGCGTTTTTCTTTTGCCAAACAAAGAAATGCAAAGAGAAATTAATACCTGCCAAAAGCATAAACACAATGGCAACACTCTCAATCGCACCTGAATTAAAGTAACCGATAGACGCGTCATGTGTAGAAAAACCCCCAATCGCCACGGTGGAATAACTGTGACCAATTGCATCAAAGGCATCCATACCTGCTAGGTAATAGCTCAGTGCACAAACCACGGTAAAACTGATGTAAATCTTCCACAGCGCTTTGGCAGTATGTGTGAGTTTTGGCGTGAGTCTTTCTTTAGATATACCGCTAGACTCTGCATGATAAAGCTCCATACCGCCGACACCCAACATGGGTAATATCGCTACCGCTAAAACAATAATACCCATACCACCAAGCCATTGCAGTTGCTGACGATAATACAAAATTGCCCTAGGCAGATCATCTAAGCCCGCCAATACCGTAGCGCCTGTGGTCGTTAGCCCTGACATTGATTCAAAAAATGCATCGCTAAATGACATTTTGAGTGATTCTGAAAGTAAAAATGGAATGGTTGCAAACAGTGACAGTACAAACCAAAAACTAACAACAACCAAAACACCTTCGCGAATCCTAAAGTCTTTTTTAGTATTTCTAAATGGTGCCCACAAAACAAAACCACTTAATAGTGTTAGTGAAAAAGCCGAAATAAAAGACGCTGCTTCATTTTGTTGGTAAATAAAGTCAACCAATAATGGCGGAAGTTGTGTCAAGCTAAACACCATCAACAATAAGCCAATGGTTTTAAAAACAATACTAAATTGCATGGCTATCCATTATTAATCAAAATACCCTTCAAATAACGCCTCAACCTCGTGAATTTTACTCACATCACTAAGCACGATCAGTACATGATCGCCCTCTTCAATTACCAACTTGCGTGATCCCATAATGACTTCGTTGTCTCTAACCACTGAGCCTACAACCACGCCATCTGGCAAGTTAATTTCTTCAACAGTTTTGCCCACAACATCAGAATGCGCCTGGTCACCATGAACAATAATCTCAATCGCTTCAGCCTTGCCTTGGCGCAAAGAGTGCACCATCATCGTATCACCTCTGCGAATATGCGCCAAAATACCACTGGTGGTAATTTGGTCTGGTGAGATCACCATATCTACATCATCACTTTGCTCAGCTAAGTCTTCATAAACATTACGCTTAATCAAAGCAACGGTTTTATGTGCGCCTAAGCGTTTGGCCAGAATAGAGACAATCACATTAATTTCATCAGAATCTGTGAGTGCTAAAAATAAATCGGTGCTTTCAATGCCTTCTTCTAACAATAGCTCTTCATCAGAAGCATTACCGTGCAAAACTAAAGCATCCTCCAGTTGATCGGCAATATGTGCTACTCTGGCTTTATTCATTTCAATGATACGAACACGGTGATTTTTTTCCAAATGTTTGGCTAAACTAAGACCAATATGTCCACCGCCAGCAATAATGATATTTTTATAAGCTTTGTCGAGTCGTCTAAATTCTTTTAAAACTTTTGATACGCTTTCTTTTTTAGTAACAAAATAAACACGGTCGCCATCTTTAATAACCGTATCACCATAAGCTGGAATTGCCCTACCATTACGATACAAACTAACAATACGCATACGTGTTTTTGGTAAATGTTTGTGCAGCTCTTTAATTGGATGGCCAACAATAGGTGTGCCCGCATAAGCTCGGGTTTCTACCAATTGTACTAAGCCGTTTTCAAATTCAAACACTTGTTCTGCGCCGGGCTCTTCAACAACGCGCTTAATGTAATTAGTTACCAAACCTTCTGGGGTAATAACAAAATCAATTGGAATAGCGCTATCGGTAAACAACTCTCTGCGATGTAGATATTCAGCAGTACGAACACGTGCGACTTTTTTATCCACCTGATACAGTGTATGTGCCATCTGACAAGCCAGCATATTACCTTCGTCAGATTTGGTAACAGCAATCACCATGTCCATTTTTTTAATACCAGCCTCCTCTAAAACACTAGGATAAGAAGCATGGCCACAAACAGTTTTTACATCTAAATGACGTTGCAATGATGACAAATTAGTCTCGTCCTTGTCAACAATGGTAATGTCATTTTCATCATCAGAGCCAAGATATTTAGCCAATGATGAGCCAACTTGACCCGCACCCAAAATTAAGATTTTCATTTCTTATCAATCCCCAAATCTTTTAATTTACGATACAACGTTGTACGCTCCAAACCCGCTAACTCTGCCACTTTAGCGATATTGTTGTTATTTTCTTCTAAATGGTGTTTGAAATATTGAGATTCGAAAATATTTCTAGCGGCTTTTAGTGGTAAGTCAAAATCAATGCCACTGATTTGTTGCTCTGATGTGGTAGCCTGCTCAGATAAAATCTTACGTACCAATGGCAAAATATCATGCAAAGGTTTTTTTAAAAAATCAACCGCACCCATTCGAATAGCTTTCACCACATCTTGATGTTCAGCGTGGCCAGACATCATTACCACTGGCATTGAAAAGCCTTCGCTCATCCACTCTTCTAATAAAGACATACCATCTTGACCTGGCATCCAAACATCCATCATCACCAAGTCAAACGTTTGGTCTTTAACAATGGTTTTGGCTTGAGCAGCATCTGTTGCTAAAACCACGTTGTAATTCACATCTTCCAATGTGTCCTTCATTGTTTCAGAATTAATACTTTCGTCATCAATAATAAGAATATTGCCAATAATCATGTGTTCTCCTTTGTGTATTCAAATTCAATGGTAACAATAGCGCCATTTGGCTCTACATTACCAGCAAAAATTCGTCCGTCATGTTGTTCAATGACGTTTTGTACAATTGCCATACCCAGTCCACTACCTTTGACTTTGGTGGTGACATAGGGCTCAAATACACGCTCAATCACTTCCTCATCAAATCCATCGCCATCATCTGCAACGCTTAAGCGCACTATACCCTCGTCATCTAAATATTGAGTAGTAATATTAACCGTCAAATTGCGATCTTCTTCAACCGATTCAGCTGCATTTTTCACCAAATTAATCAACACTCTAGAAATACTATTAGCGTCTAAAAGCAATTCTGGCACATTGCCTGCAAGATCAAACTCGATGGTAATATTACTTTGTGCATCATAAAGCGCAATAGATTGATTAATTATTGTATTAAGGTCTGATGGCTTGCGCTCAATTTGTGGCGTATTGGCATAATCTGCAAAGGCACTCACCATAGCATCCATCGACTTCACTTGATCAATAATGACAGTGGTGGTTTTATCAATAATTTCTAAATCTTTACCTTTTAGTGTTTCTAAAAACTTGTTTCTAAGACGTTGGGCAGACAATAAAATCGGTGTCAATGGGTTTTTAATTTCATGCGCCATGCGTACTGCCACCTCACCCCAGGCCGCTTTTTTCTGCGCCCTATTCAAGCTTGAAATATCTTTAATGATAATCACATAGCCTAATGCCTGATTATCAGTATCTAATGCCGCCCCTTGACAAGACAGCAAAACATGACGATTTGGCAAAGTTAGTTCAATTTCTTCATTCCACTCACCTAGCGTTTGCTCAAAACTTTCTTGTACCATTGAAAATAACGGATCCAGATAAGTATTTTTTTCTGAAATTTTTCGACACAAGCCACCAATAAACTGCTGCTCATCGTCAATGGCCAATATCTTGCCAATCATCGGATTAATAAGCTGAATATTGCGATTTTTATCTAATCCGATCACGCCAAAGGAATATTTCAAGATAGTTTCTAGATACAAGTTGTGCGTATCCAAACCTTGTCTTGAGGTTTTAATTTGCCTAGACATCTCGTTAAATTGGCCAATTAACTCACGCATATCTTTGCTTTCTTCTTGATTGTGCACTAAGACGTCATAATTGCCTTTGGCGATTTCTTTTGAGGCAATCGATAAATTATGCATTGGTCGCATCAATTGATCAATCATCTTAAAGACGATAAGTAAAACACTAAGAATGGTTAATAAAACTGTTGAAGAGAAATCTAATAAAAAATTCTTTTGTGTAAGCGAGGTGTTAACGTCAAATTTAATCGCATTGGCGTAATTGTAAAAACCCTTTACCTGACCTAAAAAACTTAATAAATTAGGGTCAGTTGCATACACAGCAACAATGCTAATATACTTTTTGATTGGTCTTTTTGCCAAATGCCTTGTTGACATCTGCACTTGAAATAGTTTAGATTGTTCATCCTCAAACATAACAAAAGGCTGAATGTCGGCTAATGGCTGATTGTCTTCAACAAGACAGATTTGATTTTCTTTACTTCTTGCAATCAATTCATCTTTTTCGTTCTTTAATTCAATATAACAAGCCCATTTATCATTTACCAAGCCTTGAATAAAAATTTGCATGATATTTTGATAGTCTTTTTCGTCCTTTTTGTATTTTGAGTAATTATCAATTTGCTGTAATAAAATCTCAGTATGGTCAAAATAACGGTCATTTCTTACGACCTGTACACCTTGATACAGGGCGTTTACCTGAGAAAGGAAAACTTTGTTAAAGTTATTATAAGTATGTTCGGAACGCGTAATATTATCTTGAATTGTTTGGAATGA
>CAZKWW010000010.1:0-12610 GCA_964556635.1 uncultured Candidatus Ruthturnera sp. | reverse complement strand
CTGCCTTGCCCCATAGTAGTTTAACCAAGATTAGCGCTGCAATCACACCGCCCGCTGCTGCTGCATTAGTATTCAAAAATACCATTGCTACTGCATTAGCGCTTTCTTTGCTCGCCATTGCTAGTACTGAACCACCATTAAAACCAAACCAGCCCATCCATAAGATAAATGTACCTAAGGTTGCTAGAGGCATGTTTGCACCTGGAATCGCATTTGATGAACCATCTTTATTGTACTTACCTTTACGAGCACCTAATACTAGCACACCTGCTAGTGCTGCTGCTGCACCGGCCATATGTACAATACCTGAGCCTGCAAAGTCTGCAAAACCTAAATCACCTAGTACAAATAAACCAAATACTGATTCACCATTCCATGTCCATGCGCCTTCCATTGGGTAAATAACACCAGTGAAAACAATCGCAAAAGCGAAAAATGAAAACAGCTTCATACGTTCAGCCACCGCACCAGAAACAATTGACATTGCTGTTGCGACAAATACCACTTGGAAATAGAAGTCAGAAGGTGCTGCATAAGTTGCGTCTTTTGCAACAGTCTCAATGCCTTCTAGCATAATACCACCACCGTACATTAAGTCATAACCATAAATCATGTACATCGTACAAGCAATCGCAAATAAGCCGATATTCTTAGTTAAGATCTCTGCTGTATTTTTACTTCTAACAAGGCCAGCTTCTAACATTGAGAAACCTGCTGCCATCCACATCACCAAAGCACCCATTACTAAAAAGTAAAAAGTATCTATGGCAAATTGCATTTCTAAAATTGTATTTTCCATGTTGCCTCCTATAGTGCCACTGAACCAGTCTCACCCGTACGGATTCGGACCACTTCTTCTAAATTTGAAACAAAGATCTTGCCATCGCCGATCTTGCCTTCATCATCAGACTTAGCTGATGAACCGATTACCTCAATTACACCATCGACTTGATCAGCTGCAATTGCAATCTCTAATTTAACCTTAGGTAAAAAATCTACCGTGTACTCTGCGCCACGATAAAGTTCTGTATGGCCTTTTTGACGGCCAAAACCTTTTACCTCTGTTGCCGTAATTCCTGAAACGCCAATTTCAGAAAGGGCTTCTCTTACATCATCAAGCTTAAAAGGCTTAATAATTGCTGTTACCATTTTCATTTAATATTCTCCTTGTTTAAAAACTAAAAAAGCCAGCAGTCACGTCTGTCAAATAGACAAACTCAACTACTGGCTTCTATACCATTATTTTTAGTTCCATCTTGAAACTGGCGAAAAAAAACGCTTATTTAACCCCCTTAATTAAAAAAGGCTTAAATAAACGTCAGTGTTCTGTGTTAATTTCCCGTCTTTGGGAAGTATCTGGTTCAAATTATATCCAAAAAATAATAACGTGCAAGGTTTTTTATCATTATTTTTTTAATTAAGCATAAATTTTATCAAAATTAGCCAAAAACTCTTCTACCGATAAATAGTGATTACCATCACAAGAAAAGCTTAGCCCAATCATGCCATTTATAATATTCAAACTGCCAGTTTTTAAATATAAATTTTCATCCATAAAACGCATCTTTTTAAAACGATCTAATACCTGCTTTATTTGCTCATGAGATACTTTGGCCGATTTTGGGTAAGGCTTCTTTGGATATAAAAGACAAATATTAGGGCTGATAATTTCATCTAGCACATGAAGTCGATAATTATAAGGATCGTCATAGGTCCAAACAGTTGCCCTGGATGAGGCGTAATGAAGCTTAATATGAAAAACCCCTAACTCACACAATAACTCAGTGGCAATATTGTGCACTGTATCAATTGATTGGTCCATCGCAGAGGACACTCGATTTTGATTAAATAAATTCGATCGAATTTCAGGATCACCTTTAATCTGACGAAAATCGTCATTGCCAATTTTTTGTTCAAGCAGTGGCAGTTTGTTTAATTCCAAGTCAAATACCAGCATACCAATTAATGCATCATCAACACAAATAGCATGCACCGCACTAATACAAGGCTTTAAAGTAATGCCTGATATATAAGCATCTGACAGATAAAAAAGATGATCAACACTAACTTTATTAAAAAACGGCCTGGCTGATAAATCTTGCCCTTGAAAATCAGTTAATATTTGAGTTTTATCAATATTAGCGCTCAGCTGCACACCCCAACGATCAAGTACGTAAGTCAGATTTGCATATTTACATTTTTTCATATGCGTATGTAGTAAATCATCAAGCTCATTTAAGCTTTTTGCATTATCCATTGCGTGCGCACACTGCTGTGCTAATTGCCTGAAACCGCCTTCTAATTCATAACTCAAAAAATCTTTTTGTTTATTAATTAATGCTGAAATCTGCATTTTTACCTCTTAAATACTTTGATAAAACTCAATAAAAAAGCCTAATAACAAACCACTTTTAAAAAGAACTTTGTTATTAGGCCTCTATGCCAAAAATTACCCAACTTTAGATAATTTTGATTAATTGTAAACTATTTTTTATTATTTGTCATTTAATCAATGTCAGATAATCTTCTTCTTTTAAGATTTCAACATTAAATTTTTGCGCACTTTCAATCTTCTTTTGCCCTACTTTTTCCCCAATCACTAGATAATCAGTTTTAGCACTCACACTACTAACCACCTGGATGCCAATAGATTTAGCGTGCTTTTTCATTTCCTCTCTAGAGCCACTCATCTTGCCTGTGAAGATAATTTTTTTGCCACTAAGACTATGGGTAAAGTCTGGCAAATCTTTTTGTAATGGTGTCAATTCTAAATTAAAACGATGTTGGCTTAATAAATCAAATTCTAACTTAATTGAATTGAGTCCAGAAACAATCATTTGGGCTGTTAATTCTGCAAAGCCATCAATGGCTGATATTTGCTCTAAGTCTAAATCAAATATTTCGTTTATTGGATAAGATTTAAGTAGATTCTCACAATTCCCCATACCCATTCTTACAACACCAAAGGCAGCTAAAAAACGCCAGTCTTCAATCTGTTCACTACTTGAACGCTTAAGTTGATTGATTAAATTAACACTGGTTTTTTCACCAAATCCCATCTCGCTCAAATCATCAGCATTTAAAGCATAAATCTGTGAAGTCTTGCGAATACCATGCTCATAAAGTTTTTCAATGGTAGCAATACCAAAGCCGTCATTATTGGCTAATATTTTAAAAAAATACTCCATTTTTCCCATCACCTGGGCTGGACAATTAACATGATTTAAACACATTAAAAAATCAGATTCCCATTCTAGGGTTTCGCCACAACTAGGACATTGCTCAGGGATTTGCACAGGTGCTGGTTTTAACACTTGATTAATTTTAGGGATCACTAGGCCTGAGCGTGTTAGTTCAATCACACTGCCCACACCTAAACCTTGTTCTTTTACTAGGCCGTAGTGGTGCCCTGTTGCTCGCACTATTGTTGCACCACTCAGCAAGGTTGGCTCTAATTCTGCTACAGGCGTAATCTTGCCGGTACGCCCCACTTGAGGGGTGACTGACAATACTTTTACCTGTGCCTTGTCTTTATTCTCTTTAAAGGCAATTTGCCAACGATGAAATTTGCGATTGGCGCCCATCTGGGTTTTTAAGTCTTCATTTGTTACTTCAAATACAACACCATCCACATCAAAATCAACAGTGGCTAGTATTTCATTAACCACTTTCTCAAACTGAGCTCTCAATTCATCAATACTGCCAGACCAAGTTGGTAATTGAGCAAAAGGCACAAAAAGTGCCGCCTTATCGTTGACAGCTTGCTGTGCTTTTTCATCTAGTGCTTTTTCTTTAATTAAGCTGGCTTGGAAATTGCGCGGATATTCAAAATCTTGTGACAGGTGCACTTCAAAGTAGCTTTTTTTAACCACAATCTCGCCTGCGCCTTGGCCACGATCAGAATCATTATAAACCTGCAAACCTCGATCAAATACACGAGTGATATCACTGCCTTTTTTGCCATCTCCTCGCGTATACAAGCGCTCGCCATCATCAAACCCAGCAAAGCCGTCTAATTTAGGTGTGGCTTTTATTTGAATATCGATAGTGGCAAGGCCTATGTCGGTAGCAGACTTGTTGAGTCGTTCAAGCCATTTTTCTATCTCTTCCCAAGAATAGGCCTTATCAGTAGAAAGCATAACCTCAGGCAATAATACTTTTTCTTCAGAAAATCCTTGACCTTCTGGTTCTATTGATTGAAATAAGGTGTGCTTTGGTAGTCTTTGTTTTAATGCGGGTAAATAAGTGAAATCATAATCTTGATCACTAATGATTGGATTGCCCGATCGATAAGCAAGATTAGCAGTCTGGCAAAAATCTGCTAAATCATCATCTGACAAATCATCCAACAATATTTCCTGCTGAATGATTTGGTTAATAATTGATGATGACAATGCCATTTAGGCTTTAGAACTGCTTAGCAATACTTCCTAAGAATTCATGACTAAAGTCAATGGTTGCTTGTTCGTTCTCTTCAGAAATGTCGTTGAAATACACTTCTGTTTCGTTGTCTGATGTTTGTCTGACCAAGATCTGGAAAGATTTTTTAATCGCATCATCACCAAACATACGCGACCAAATACCTTGATCTTCTGTTCTAGCAACATTGATGTAGAAACTACCCTCTTTAACATCTTTGTCTTCAACATCGATATTTAACTGATCTAACGCCCAACCCATGTTGTCCCAAGTGTCGTACTGATTGAGTGAGAAAGTTAATTTAGCATAGCCATTTACACCCTTAGATAAAGACACTGTCAGCTTTTGCTCTTCTTTGGCTTGAATGATTTTCTCTCTTGCAACCGCATGATCACTACCCAAGAATGTCATTAAACGATATAGCATTTCTGTTTCTAGCGCCTGATCTTTAGGGCGAGATTGCCAAATGGTATTTTCATCATCACTGCCTGCTTTGGTCAGCACTTCTTCCATAGAAGTTAAAGATAAATAGACTTCAGATTTATCACCATTGTCTGTAGGTTCAATACGAATACGGTATTTATCCACAATTGGCAGTGCGTATCTTGCTGCAATCGCTTTTTTCAACATAGAACGAATAACACCTAAAGACTGGTCAGGAATCTCAGGATGATTCTCTAGGAAATCTGTTTCCATTAAACCAATTTTTTTATTGGTTTTTTTAATCGAAAAGCCGTGTGATTTAAAGAAACTTTTAGATAAATTCCAAACTGAGTCAGGTTTTTTATCAACCAACAACCAGCGACGATTGCCTGATTTTTTAACTTCAATACTAGATGGTGTTCTTAAAATACTTGAGGCTTCTTTAATGGCATTGTCTTTATCAGAAAAACTAATCGTATCTTCTTGGACATTAGACACGTACTCACTTAACTTAAATGCATTTTGAGAACTAGGCTTGGTTAAATCCGGTGGAATTTCTAACGAAGTCACTGTTTTATTTGAATAGTACTTAATGTCTCTTTCACCAAGACCAACTTGTTGCTCTTCTTTGTCGTCACCACCCAGTGAAATACAGCCGCCTAAAGACAACGCCAAGAAAAGTACGGATAATTTAGCTAACATTTTATATAACCCCCAATGATAATAAATCTTGCTCTAGTTCTACTTGAGCTTGTTGTGATAGTTTGGTGAGTGGTAAACGAATACCGTCTTCACATTTTTGCATTTTATACAATGCCCATTTAACTGGAATTGGATTAGATTCAACAAATAAATGTTGATGCAAACCAGTTAATGCTGAATTAATCATTTCTGCTGAATTTCGATCACCGTCCATAGCAGCATTATAAGCTTCAGATACTTGCTTAGGGGCGACATTAGCGCTTACAGAAATACCGCCATGACCACCCATTAAAATAAACTCAATTGCTGTGGCATCATCACCACTATAAAGTAAGAAATCATTAGGACATTGATCAATCAATGCCTTTGCCACGCCTAAGTCACCCGTTGCGTCTTTAATGCCAATAATATTATCAATCTTGGACAAGCGCATGGCTGTTTCTACTGATAGGTCTACTGCTGTTCTGCCAGGTACGTTGTACAATATTTGATCGATATCAACTGCTTGCGCAATGGTTTTATAATGCTGATAAAGTCCTTCTTGTGTTGGTTTATTGTAATACGGTGTTACCAAAAGACAGGCATCTGCCCCTATCTCTTTTGCAGCTTGCGTGAGTGCAATTGCTTCAGTTGTTGAATTAGCCCCTGTACCCGCAATCACCGGAATACGGCCTTTTGAAAATTCAACGGTTTTACGCATAACTTCAACATGTTCAACATGGTTAAGTGTTGCAGACTCGCCTGTTGTACCCATAGAGATAATGGCGTTAGTACCTTGGTCAATGTGAAATTCAATCAAAGCTTCAAGTGCAGAAAAATCCACCGATCCATCTTTAAACATCGGAGTAATTAAGGCAACCATAGAGCCAGTTAAAGGGTGATTAATACGCATCAAATTAAATATTACTAATAATGATTAGAATTATATACGAAACCTGTTTTTTAGGCATAAAAAAACCCGCTAAAAACAAAGCTTTTAGCGGGTTTTAATTAAGATAGATTTATCTTACAAATCGTAGCCTTTTTCTTCATGAGAGATAATATCTAGGCCTTGTTGCTCCTCTTCTTCACTCACTCTTAATCCAGTAATCATACCAACTACTTTAAGAATAATGTAGGTTGCTACAGCTGTGTAAACGGCTGTAGCTATAACACCTGTGAATTGGATTTGCAATTGATCGGCGATTACAATTGCTTCACGATCCCAGCCGCCTTGACCAGAAAAAATACCCAATTCTTTAGAGGCAAACACACCAACCATTAATGTTCCTAGGATGCCGCCAACACCATGCACTGGGAAAACATCTAATGAATCATCAATATTTAACTTTTGTTTAATAATAATAACAGCATTAAAACAAATGATGCCAGCTGAAATTCCAATCACTAATGCACCTGCAGGGCCGACAAAGCCAGAAGCTGGTGTAATCGTACCTAATCCTGCAATAAGACCAGTAACCGCACCTAGCGCTGTTGGCTTACCATACTTGATCCACTCGTAAAACATCCAAGTCATTGCACCTGCTGCTGCCGAGATATGCGTTACTAAAATAGCCATTGCCGCATCACCACCAGCTGCTAACGCAGAACCACCATTAAAGCCGAACCAGCCAACCCACAGCATAGCTGCACCAGTAATGGTCATGGTCATGTTATGTGGTGGCATTGGTTTTGACGGAAACCCCTTTCTAGGCCCCAACACAATTGCCGCCACCAAAGCCGCAACACCAGCTGTAATATGGACAACGGTACCGCCTGCATAATCAAGTACATTGCCTAGCCAGCCGTCGCCCCATACCCAATGGGTGATTGGTGCATAAACAACTAATAGCCATATTGCACTAAATAACAGCACTGCTGAAAATTTCATGCGCTCAGCAAAACCACCAACAATTAGTGCTGGGGTAATGATAGCAAATGTCATTTGAAACATAGCAAATAAAGATTCTGGAATTGTGCCACTGACTGCACCCATACTAACTTGTGACAACATTACATTCGAAAAGTCACCAAAGTAAGGGTTATCGCCTGAGAAGGCAATCGAATAACCAACCACAAACCACAAGATAGACATAATGCCAGCAATCGCAAAACATTGCATCAAGACTGACAAAATATTTTTAGTGCGAACTAAACCGCCATAAAATAAAGCCAAACCTGGCAGAGTCATAAATAACACCAACGCTGTTGATGTTAAGATCCATGCAGTGTCACCACTGTCTATTTTTGCCGCTTCTTCCGCAAGCACTGCCATTGGCATTAAAGCCAATAAAATTAATAATTTTTTCATTTTTTACTCCTTAAAGTGCGTCTTGATCGGTTTCGCCTGTGCGAATACGAACAACTTTTTCTAGATTGGTGACAAAAATTTTGCCATCGCCCACTTTGCCAGAATTGGCAACATTGGTAATCGACTCAATCACGCTATCTAATTTAGAGGCGGATACTGCGATTTCTAGTTTGACTTTAGGTAAAAAATCAATTTGATACTCTGCGCCACGATACATTTCTGTGTGGCCTTTTTGACGACCGAAGCCTTTGACTTCAGTAACGGTAATACCGGATACACCGGAATCGGATAAGGCTTCTCTCACATCGTCTAATTGATGCGGTCGAAGAATTGCTGTTACAAACTTCATACTACTCTCCCTTGATTATTGCAAGTTTTCATTAACCTACAAAAATGGAACAAAAACGCCATCGTGGCAACTTGTAAAGCAGCAATGCTTGATTCTATTTTTTGCGCCGTTACAAAAAATAATTAACCTTATTATAGAAATTTTTGACAAAAAAGCAAATTATTGATTTTTCAATAAATCTTTGCGTTTTTTTTGGGTGTTTTTAATTGCTTGATCTTGGCGCCAAGCATCGATATTGGCTTGATGACCACTAAGCAAAACTGCTGGCACTGATTGATTGTCAATCACCTCTGGACGTGTGTAATGCGGGTAATCTAACAAACCTTCTGCAAATGAATCATTTAACGAATCTTGATTGCCAAGCACATCTGGTATTTGCCGACTGACCGCATCAATTAAAACCATTGCGCCCAACTCACCGCCACTAATCACATAATCACCGATAGATATTTCCATATCAATATCATGTTCAATCACACGCTCGTCCACACCTTCGTAACGCCCACACAACAAAGTGAGTGAGTCTAGTTTTGATAATTCTTTGGCTAAATTATGGGTTAACTTATCACCTTGGGGTGATAAGTAAATGACTTTTGTCTTGGGATAGTCTTGCTTAATTTTATTAATACAATCACGTATTGGCTTAACCTGCATCACCATGCCAGCGCCACCGCCATACGGCGCATCATCAATGTTACGATGTTTGTTATCACTAAAATCTCTCAGTTGCCAGGTATTAATAGACAATAATGATTTTTTAATACCGCGTGCAATCACACCTTCGTCTTTAATCGCCGAAAACATTTCAGGGAATAAGGTGATGACATCAAAACGCATTTTCTTACGCTAGTATATTTTTAAGTGTTTGATAGTAAATATCAGTTAGATCGTCTAAATCTTGCACGCTAACGCATTCATCAACTTGGTGAATGGTTGCATTTAAAGGGCCTAATTCAACAACTTGTGCATCTAGCATCGGTGCAATAAATCGCCCATCTGAAGTACCGCCTGAAGTTGATAACTCTGTATCAATATCTTTAACAGTTTTAATGGCCTCTACACAGCTACTAACTAAATCCCCTTTTGGGGTTAAGAACGGATAGCCTGAATGCTCCCAATTAAGCTGATACTCAAGACCATGTTCTTTCAAAATATCTGTCACTCTTTGTTGTAATCCTTCGTGAGTAGACTCAGTTGAATATCTAAAATTAAACACAACTTCAGTTTCACCTGGAATAACATTAGTTGCTCCTTTGCCAGAATTTATATTCGATATTTGAAAACTGGTAGCAGGAAAATATTCATTGCCCTCGTCCCACAATTCACTACACAAAGCATTTAATGCCGGCATGGCTAAATGAATTGGATTATTAGCCAAATGTGGGTAAGCAATATGACCTTGTTTACCGATAATGGTTAAACGACCATTAAGTGAGCCTCGACGACCATTTTTAATCACATCACCTAACTGGTTGGTTGAAGATGGCTCACCGACCAAACAATAATCAACTGTCTGGTTAACATTCTTTAAATGCTCGCAGACTTTAACCGTACCATCAACTGCAGGGCCTTCTTCATCAGAGGTGATTAAAAAACCGATAGAACCTTTATGATTGGGGAAATCTTTAACAAAGCGCTCAGTCGCAACTACCATCGCTGCCAGCGAACCCTTCATGTCAGCTGCGCCTCTGCCATACAATAGTCCATCTTTAATAGTAGGTTCAAACGGGTCTGTTTGCCAATCTGTGCCGACTGGCACAACATCGGTATGTCCTGCAAAAACGAATACGGGCCCAGTATTACCATGGAGTGCCCAAAAGTTATCCACTTCACCAGATTTTAAATGACTAATCTCAAAACCAATTTGTTGCAAACGTTCGCTCATCAACTGCTGACAACCTTTGTCTTCAGGCGTTACAGAATCTCGGGAAATTAAATCTTTTGCTAGTTGTAATGTGTTGCTCATATGAGTGCTTATTCTACCTGCAAATGCACGATTGGATTATCTCTAACATCAATCACCTTACTCAATACTTGTATATCGCCTGTTTGCCTCATGGCAGCACCAGATTGACTTAAACGAACAACGGCAATTACTTGGCCAGATTGTGATAATTTTCTGCTTGGCATCACTGAATTTTCATCCGTTAACGTTACCACACCAGTAAAGTCTTTAATTTGAACCTTTTGAATGGCGACTGGCATTGGTCTGCCTTGGGCGGCTTTTACATAAATCATTAAATAATGATTTTTAAATTCATCTTGACGCAGTCGATCAGACAAGTCAACGTTAATTACGACTTGATGCTCAGGTATTGGCTCACCTTGTATTTGCGCCAATTCAACTAATATGTCTTCTAAGATTGAACGGTCTGGATGGTCTTGGGGCAATAGTGATAATGCTTTTTGCCATAATTGACGAGACAAATCAAACTGGCCTGCATTTACAGCTACCAAGCCTGCTAAATACAGCGCATCAGGCGCATCAGGATTAATTTCTAATGCCTCTCTAACCAAGGTTGATGCACGACCTGTAAATTGATCATTTTGAGAGGTTGCAACAGCAGAAGCATACTCAACCAACATTGAAACATTTTTTGAATTAAGCTGATAAGAGCGCTCATAAGCCTGCAATGAGCCATCGATATCATCCAGCTCAAACAACACCAAGCCTAGTGTCTGCCAAGCTTCAGAGTCATCGGCATTTTTCTCTAAATATTGTTTAAGCTCAATCATGCTTTGTTCTAAGCTTGGTGGTTGTGCTGCTTGTTTAGCCTGCACTACTGGCGCATCTTTTGGCATTAAAAACTTATAAACACCTAAAGAAGTGACCGATAAAAAAACCACTGCTAAACCGCTCAACCATAAAGAAACGGGCTGTCGAGTATTGACAGATGAGTCAGTCGTTTGATTCAACTCTATTGCTAAGGTTTGTGTAATCTCATCTTTCGCTTGCTTAAACACTTCTTCATCAATCAAATTTTGTTGTAAATCTCGTTCTAATTCTGCTTGTTTTTGCTTGCCTAAAGCAATATTAGATTTTTCAAGATTAAACGCATTACTTTTTAATGGTCGATATATGAACCAAACTAGCCAAATACTAGAAATAACAACCATCAAGCTAAGCCAAAAATACAAACTCATCATCCAACTCTCCGGCGATTGACAACAGCTCTCTGGGAAAGTAATTTATATCGGCGATCAAATGCTGCCAATAAAGCACCCAGAGAAATAAAAATACCGCCTAACCAAATCAAACGAATTAAGGGCTTGTAATAAATTCTTAAACTCCAAGACTTATCGTCTAGCTCCTCACCCAAAGATACATATAAGTCACGATATAGCGAAGGATCAATAGCAGCCTCAGTCATTGGCATACCAGTAACATATTGGCGTTTTTCAGGCTTTAAAGTTGTTACTTTGTTGCCCTGATACATCACATCAACGACACCTTTATGGCCACGATAATTTTGTGAACTAAAGTTATCAACGCCTTTAAAAATAAACTTATAGCCTTTAATATCGACGGTTTCATTAAGTGTCATTTTTAAATCTTTTTCTATGCCGTATTGTGTGGTCACTGTTGCACCAAGCAAAAATACAGCAATACCGATATGCGCCAAAATCATGCCAAAAAATGCAGCACTCGGCTTACCTTTTTGTTGTAATCGTTGAATAAGTAATACTAGAGAATGCAACACAATCCAAATAAACAAGAACACAGCCAACAATACAAAAATATTATCTGTTAGATATAAAGCAACTAAAAATAACAAAACTATACCAATCCAGCTATTTTTTAATAGTCCGCCTGCTCTTTGAATAGTGTCTTTTTTCCAGCGTAAAAACGGCCCTACTGCCATTACCAATACTGCTGGAATCATAATTGGAATAAACACAGCGTCAAAATAAGGTGCGCCAACAGAGATCTTGCCCAAACCTAATGAGTCTAATAACAATGGATACAAAGTGCCTAAAAATACGCTGAGCATTGCTGCCACCAGCAATATGTTGTTAATTAGCAACCCACTCTCTCTTGATAAAGGTGAAAACTTATTACTACTACGCATTAAGGTTGCACGCCATGCATACAGCGCTAACGATCCTCCGATTACAATCATTAAGAAAACAAGAATAAACAAACCCCTAGCAGGATCTGCAGCGAATGAGTGCACCGAAGTTAGGATGCCAGAGCGCACTAAAAAAGTACCTAATAAGCTTAAAGAAAACCCTGAAATTGCCAACAACACAGTCCAATGCTTAAAAGCACCTCGCTTCTCACTGACACTTAATGAATGCACCAATGCGGTCGCCACTAACCATGGCATAAAAGAAGCATTTTCTACCGGATCCCAAAACCACCAGCCACCCCAGCCTAATTCGTAATAAGCCCACCAAGAACCAAGCACAATACCAAAAGTTAAAAA
>CAZKWW010000009.1:12272-12886 GCA_964556635.1 uncultured Candidatus Ruthturnera sp. | reverse complement strand
AATACCGAAGAAGGGTAGGCGGCTTTACCGCCAGGTACATACAAACCGACACGATCAAGTGGCGTGACTTTCTGGCCAAGCATAGTGCCGTTATCTTCTGTGTAAGTCCAAGTGTCTTGTTTTTGTTTATCGTGATAATCACGCACACGATCGGCTGCACTTTGTAGAGCAGTTTTTTCATTGTTATCTAATGTGTCAAAAGCATCTTTTAAAGCAGACTTTGAAATAGTAAGCTCAGATATGTCAGACGCATTAACACCGTCAAATTTGACTGAATAATCAACTAAGGCTTGATCGCCATTAGCCCTAATATTGGTAATAATATCGTCAACCGTTTTGGCAACATCTGTATTGGAAACACTTTCCCAAGCTAATAATTTAGATAACTTGTCTTGGAAATCAGCCTGAGATGAAGAGAGCTGAGTGATCATAAATTTTGCTCGATGCCTTTAACCCAAGTTTTAATTTGAGTATTTTTAGTTTTGAATGACGCAGCGTTCACCACCAATCTAGAAGAGATATCCTCGATGTGTTCGAGCGGTACTAGGCCATTGGCTTTAAGCGTATTACCAGTATCAACCAAATCAACAATGCAGTGCGCCAAACCAACCACC
>CAZKWW010000009.1:10975-12250 GCA_964556635.1 uncultured Candidatus Ruthturnera sp. | reverse complement strand
TTGCACCATAAAGCTTAATGATTTCAATTTGTTGGCCTTTGGCTTCAAAATAACGCTTGGCTGAATTGACGTATTTGGTGGCAATTTTTAAAGTATTTTGTTCTAGCTTAGTCTCGTCGCTAGCTGCAACCATTAGTTTGCATTTGGCAATACCTAAATCTAGTAGTTCAAATAAGCCATTAGCGCCATGCTCAAGTAAAACATCTTTGCCGGCAATACCAATATCAGCGGCACCGTGCTGTACAAAAACAGGTACATCAGTGGCACGGATAACAATCACTTTAACATCATCAAGATTGGTATCAAGAATGAGTTTTCTAGAGTTGAGTTCTGTATCGGCAATTTCTAATCCAGCCTTTTTTAACAAAGGTAGGGTTTGTTCAAGAATTCTACCTTTAGAGAGTGCAATGGTTAACATGGTTTTTTGTCTTTTTAATCTTTTTTTCTTTCAATCTGAGCGCCTAATAATTTTAATTTTTCTTCATTGGTTTCATAGCCACGATCAAGGTGATAAACACGTTCAATCGTGGTGGTTCCTTTGGCGGCTAATCCTGCTAAAACTAACGAAGCCGAAGCTCTAAGGTCAGTTGCCATCAAATGCGCACCCGTTAGCGATTTTACACCTTTGCAAAGCACCGTGTTACCTTCTAGTGTTAGATCTGCACCCATGCGTGAAAGCTCAGGGATATGCATAAAACGATTTTCAAAAATAGTTTCAGTAATACTGCTATGGCCATCAGCGATTGTATTAAGTGCAGTAAATTGTGCTTGCATGTCGGTTGGGAAGTTTGGATAAGTGCTGGTTTTAATATTGACCGCTTTAGGTCGTCTGCCTTTCATATCAAGGGTAATTGAGTCGCTTCCAGTTTTAATGTCTGCACCAATTTCAATTAGCTTTCCAAGGGTGGATCGCATAGATTGGTGGCGAATATTTTTAATCGTGATAGAGCCACTAGTAATAGCAGCAGCCACCAAATAAGTACCCGCTTCAATACGATCAGGGCAAACTGAATGCTTAACACCATTTAGGCTTTTAACCCCTTCAATGGTTAGTGTTGAAGTACCAATGCCCGATATTTTGGCACCCATGGTATTAAGGCAATTACATAGGTCAGAGATTTCCGGTTCTTGTGCGGCATTGTGAATCGTAGTGGTACCTTTAGCCAAAGTGGCGGCCATTAAAACATTTTCAGTAGCGGTTACTGTAACTTGATCAAAGTATATGTCTGTACCAATAAGTGTTTCCCAAAAAAGAATGAGGCGAGATACACTGAC